>CAMFLN010000137.1 GCA_945957305.1 uncultured Planctomycetaceae bacterium
GCGCCGGCAAAAGCGACCAGGGCGGCCTCGGCCATCAACTCGCGTCGTACGCGGCGTAGCCGCCAGCCAAGAGCGAAGAACAGTCCCACTTCTGCGGCTCGCTCGTCGACTCCCAGGCGAAACAGAATCGCCACCAGCACAAGCGCAGCGGTGATAATGAAGAAACTGAAACCGAGGAACAGATATTCAAACGGCGTAGTGCCGGTCGAAGCCTCGATCGCCAACTGCCGAATCGGGCGAAATGCAAATCCTAGGTCCCGCGGGTCGAGCTTGAGACGGTCTGATAGTCCCGCGACCGTGACATTTTCTCCCCCGGGAACACGCAGGCTGGTGGTATTGCCGAACCGACTCCCCCACAATTTCTGTCCCGTGGCGAGAGACACAAACGCTTTGGGAGTCGCCTTGTAATTGTCCCAATATTCTTCGTCGCGGGGTCGTACGCGTCGGCTATCGAACGGGAAGGGGGGATTCCAATCAGCAATCGACAATTGATCGGTGACGCCGGGCAGCGTGGGGGTCAGGTTGGGGTCTGCCGCGGCGCCGCTGAGCTCCACCACGGCGGCTAATCGCAAGTCGACCGTGTTTTCGCGCACTCGTCCGTGTGTGCTCTCGGGTTCGAAGTAGGTTAGGCGAATCGTGTCTCCCGGCTTGTCATCCAGGTCTTTCGCGGCCCAGCTATTGAGCGCGATTTCGTCACTGGCCAGCGCAGAGACTGGTTGCCCGTCAGTCGATTTAAATCCGTCCGTGGGCGTCGCATTGTCAAAATCGATGGCCGCGACGGTCGAATACGGGATCTCGCGCTCACCGTCAGCCAATGTATTGGCGAGGTACGTAAAGACCGCTTGTGCGCCGAGAGGTTTCAGGGTTCGCTCGGCCTCGCGCACGACCGCGGGCTCCAGCAACATGCGATCGCTTTCCAACAGGAAGTAGCCGAGCGGCGCTGCGCGAATCGTCAAGCCATAATCGGCTTCCAGTTGGGGACGCAACAGGTCTTGTAGAATCTGATGGTTCTCTGCGAGCTGCTCTGGAAGCTGCGACGAATGCTCCCCCGCTCCGACGAGAATTGCGTTGACTTTGTCGGACTGTTTCAGCACGCGCTGGACGTCGTCGAGGCAGACAAACGCATCGCGCGGCACCGATTGATTGGGCCGCAGCGCGAAGCGCCCCAGCCCCGTGGCAGGGATAATGCGTTTCACGCGCAAACGCAAATTCGTCACCGTTTCGGTTTTGCGGCCCAGTGCACTATCGGGCGGGACTTCGCGCGCGATCGGCAACCGAATGACGCAATCTTGACCGACACCGACTCCCAGTTCATCCGCCAGCGCCTCGTTCAAGCAGGCCTCTCCGGGCCGCAAATCTGAAAGCGCTGCCGAATGCGTAGTGCTGAGTTCAGCAAAACGAGCGCCGATTCCCAGTATGTTGACATTCGTCGCCCGGCGATGTGTCGCAGGCTCTTCAACCGTCCCTGCCAGCAATGCAACGGGCACGGCGGCCGAAAAATGTTGAGTAAAGGCCGGGCTAGCCTGTAACTCGTTTGCCAAGTGCGCGCGGAAGAAGCGGGGCACGACCAGCACTTCGTCAATTCGTTCCAGCCGATCGAGCGCGAGCGATCTCAGGCTGCCGCGCATGGAGTCTCCGACCACCAGCGCCCCGGCCAACACAGCAGTGGCAGCAGCCACGCCCAGCGCAACTGCCAGATGCAAGCGCCGGTAGTGAATCAGGCCGGCGATGAGCAAGCGGAACATTGACATGGGGGCAACTGCGTCAGTGGTACAAGCATGTGCTGAGGGGCCTGGGCGGCGCGCCGTAAATTTTACAGCGCGCCGCCCGACCGGATTCACGAGTTTACGCGAATCGGGAGCAGCCTGCACGTTGTGAAGAACCACATACCGAGCAAGTTACTCGCGGCCTGGCAGCGACTGACCTGTGACTAGACTTTGCTCGCGACCTGCGAAACCGCAGTCTTTGCGTCGCGCTCCAGTTGAGCGGCGACCCGATTCACGGCGTTGAGAAACGCCTGCACACTGGCCTCGACACTGTCGGTCGAAACGCCGCGGCCGCGATAAATCTGCCGGTGGTGCTCGACCTCGACCGTAACTTCGGCTTGGGCGTCCTTGCCCACTGTGACGCTATGGACATTGAAGTCGCGGCACACGACTTCGACGCCGGTGATCTTTTCCACGGCGTGGAACAACGCGTCGAACGGGCCGTCCCCGAGGGTCACCTGTTCCGTGACTTCCTCGGCTCCCCGTTTCAACGTTAAGGTGACGGTGGGAACCTGCCCCGACTCAGCCACCAGGCGATAGCCCGAGATCGTCCAAGTCTCGGGCATGTCGCGGATTTCCTGCTCGATCAGGGCGGCGATATCCGCGTCATAGACTTCTTTTTTCTTGTCGGCCAAGAGCTTGAATTGCTCGAAGACCGTTTGCAGTTGCTCGGCACTGACGTGGTACCCCAAGGCTTTGGCCCGATCCGCAAGCGCCGCACGCCCGCTGTGCTTGCCCAGGACCAGGTCTGTTTTGGCCAGGCCCACGTCCTCGGGACGCATGATTTCGTACGTGCTCCGTTCCTTCAACATGCCGTCCTGATGAATACCGGCCTCGTGGGCGAAGGCATTCCGACCGACGATGGCCTTGTTGCGCTGCACCTGCAATCCGGTGATGTTCGAGACCAGGCGGCTGGTCGGCACCAAACGCTCGGTGACGACGCCCGTCGAGGCTTTGTAATAGTCGGCGCGCGTGCGCAGCGCCATGACGACTTCTTCCAAAGCGCAGTTGCCGGCGCGCTCACCAATGCCATTGATCGTGCATTCGATCTGACCGGCGCCGTTTTCGATGGCCGCCAGGCTGTTGGCCACGGCCAGTCCCAAATCGTTGTGGCAATGGATACTGATCACAGCGCGATCGATGTTGGGGACCTTGGTGCGCAACGTGCGAATCACACTGCCAATGTGGTCCGGCGTTGCGTACCCGACGGTATCAGGGATGTTGACCGTCGTGGCGCCAGCGCCGATGGCGGCCTCGACAACCTGGCACAGAAAGTCGACTTCGGTGCGCGAAGCGTCCTCGGGTGAAAATTCGATATCGGGACAATATCCGGCCGCGCGGCTGACCGAGGCGATCGTGCGGCGAATGATCTCTTCTTTGCCCATCTTGAGCTTGAACTCGCGATGGATGGCGCTGGTGGCCAGGAAGACGTGGATCCGCGACCGCTCGGCGCCACGCAGCGCCTCCCAGGCACGATCAATGTCGTCGTTGCTCGACCGCGCGAGCCCGCAGATAACGGCGCCGCGCACATTGTCGGCGATGGCCCGGACGGCTTCGAAGTCGCCCGGCGAGGCAATGGGGAAACCCGCTTCGATGATGTCGACCTTCAAGTCGACCAGAGCCTGGGCGACTTCCAGCTTTTCGCTGATGTTCATGCTCGCGCCGGGCGATTGCTCGCCGTCGCGCAGCGTGGTGTCGAAGATCTTGATTTGTCTTTCAGCACTCATGAGAGATACCTGGGCGATTGGTGGATAAAGGGAGCGAACCAGTGCGGCGGAGGGGGGCCGACCCGGGCTGCGATTAACGCAACGCGGTCGGCCCGGTAAGCACCAGCCAAGCCCGGCTCGGCGTGCTGGCTTGCCGCTGGCTATAGTTCGCGCCATGGTTCATGTCATTACCTGTCGCCCGCATCGGGCAATAAAAAAACCCCAAGGCTTTGCAGGCCTTAGGGTTCGTTTGTTGGTCGTCTCAGTCGAAATCTTCCGGACGTACGAACCCTAGTGCTTGCCGAGAGCAAGCAACCGCAACGCGAGCGGTAGCAGGTTCGAGAACGCCATGGTCGACCCCGGTTATCTGATTTCACGAGAAATTGCCGCCAAATTGGGCCAACAATCCCTGCGGATTGAACTCTAGCTAACCCCAGAGCCTCGGTCAAGCAGAAAGGTTCACGGCCGTTGATAACCGCTATAGCCGCCGACGGGGCCGGACCAGCCCTGCGGCAGGGGCTAGCATAGAACCAATGAATCACAATATATGTGCCCAGAAAAGGCTCTGCGGCCGTCGCAAATGCGGGGACTTGCGCAATTGGCCGAGTCTCGGCGATGCCCACGCCTGGTCCTGCTAGCGCATGCAGATGCAGGCAATCTTGAGTCTTCAGCCGGTTTCGACTAGTCTCCGCCACCGTTTTTCGCCCGCCCATTCATTGATTCGCCGATACGCGGGCTTGTTTGTCCTAAGCCGCTCGTTTCGTTGTGCTTTGATCGTTTAGCGAAGCGGCCTGCGTGCCGCCGCGAAGTGCATCGTCGAAGATTGCCGCAATGGATTACGACCTGCAACGATTTACACGACATTGCGCGACAACGGGCCGCGAGCTGACACCGGGAGAAGAGTTTTATACAGCGCTCGTGGCAGAGGGCGCCGAACTGCGGCGTTTGGATTTCAGTCGCGAAGCATGGCAAGGGCCGCCGGATCGTGCCTTGGGCTGGTGGAAGTCTCGCGTGCCACAGCCTGATGCGCGACGACCACGACTAGCGCCGAACGAAGCGTTGCTTGAGATGTTCGTAAACCTGGAAGGCGTCGCTGACAAGCAGGACATGCGGCTTGTGCTGGGCCTGTTGCTGGTCCGCCGCCGCGTGTTGAGATTAGAGCAACCGGAGACTGACCCCGCCGGCTGCGAAACAATGGTTTTGTTCAATCCGCGTGACGAATTGACCTATCGCGTGCCTAGCGTCATGCCGAGTACCGAGCGAGTGCAGGAAATACAAGACGAGCTGTCACGCTTGCTTTATGCCGGCGCAACCTAGTTCTGTAACCGGCAAGAAACTCCGAGGCTTTATGGGGCGCTTGACCCTGTTGTTGGCGACACTTCTGCTGGTGGTTTGCACCAGTGGGGCCAGTTGTCCGGGCTTCCTCGGCGCCTATTCGCCCGTCATGCCGCGCGTGCTTCCCACGACGCCCACGTTGGCGGACGTCATCGCCGTCGTCAATGGCAACAGCGGTCGCATCCAGTCGCTGTACACGACCGACGCCGAGATTTACTCCCCCGGTGCTCCGAAGGCACGTGCCAACATCGCCTTGGATCGGCCTCGCCGCTTTCGGCTCCGCGCGGATACGATGCTCACCGGACCCGAGGTCGATTTGGGGAGCAACGACGAGATCTTCTGGTTTTGGGTGCGACGGGCGCCGGAACCCGCTGTCTATTTTTGCCGGCACGACCAATTCGCGGCCAGTGCCGCACGGCAGATCCTGCCGGTCGAGCCCGAATGGCTCATTGACGCCTTAGGAATAGCCACGCTGGATCCAGCCGGGGAGCATAGCGGGCCCGTTCCGGTTGGGCAGGGGAGATTGCGTATCGAAACCCGCGTTCCTGGCGCGACAGGCGATTTGCGCCGCATCATGGTGATTGACGATGCGCGCGGCTGGGTGCTGGAGCAGCACCTCTATGACCCGACCGGTCAATTGCTGGCCTCGGCGCTGATGAGCGGTCATCGTCGCGATCCGATCAACAACGTTGTGCTTCCCAAGTCGGTAAAAATTGTCTGGCCGTCGACCAAGTTTGAAATGACGATTGAATTGAACTCGGTCACGGTGAACCAGCTGTCTGGTGATCCAGCCCAGCTCTGGTCGCTGCCGAACTACGGCCCCGGTACTCCGGCGGTGGATTTGGCGGATCCGCACCTGCGCATCGGCCCGCAGGCGCCGCCGCAACCGCAGCCGGCCATGTATCCCGAGCGCACGGACGTGCCCGAAACGGCGCGCGGGCCGGGTGGGTGGCTCAATCGAATCATGTCGCGCTAGTTGCCGTGATTAACACGGTGTCGGCTATTGCCCCAGCGTCATGTTTGCGATCCGCGTCGTATCGTCGTCGTCGTTATCCCATAGATCGGCAAGGTTGCGCTGCATGCGGCGCGCCGCAGTCTTGAGATAGTACCGGCCGAGCTTGAGCCCGCGCGAGCGCGCCCCTTCGTCGGCATGCGGATCGCGCACCAGCCCGTCCAGGCGGTTCAAAACACAGCCCGAGACATAGAGCTCGGTGGCGACATCGGCGATGCGCGCCAGTTGGTATTGGCGATCCATGATCGCTTCCTGGTATTTGCGCAGCAGCCGCTCGACTTGTGTGCCCATTGCTCCCACGAGGCGGCCCAGGCGTGCTGCGTCGTCCTGCAGTTCGGTGCTGCGCACTTGAACTTCCGGCGAGCTAAGCATTGAGCCGATGCGCCGGCTGGCGAACCCGCTGATCTTGGTAAAGTTGCCCAGCGGGTTCATCAGCGCGTCGAGCACTCCCTTCAGCTCCAAACCGACATCGCGCATGCCGACCAGAGCGGAAAAGACGCGGAGCACGTCGTTGGCCCCTTCGCCGATCATATTGATGCGGCCGTCGCGCATCATCCGCTCGTACGGTTCATCCGCAAAATAGGCCTTACCGCCGAAGATCTGAATAGTGTCATTGATGATCCGCCAGAGCACGTCCGTGGCGAAGACCTTGAGCATGGCCGTCTCGACCATATAGTCGTCTTCGCCGGCGTCGATCAGTGCCGCCGTCTGGTAGGTGCAAGATTCCATGGCAAACGCGCCGGCCGCCATGTAGGCCAGCTTGTCCTTGACGAGTTCGAAGCTGCCGAGCTTTTCACCAAATTGCACGCGCTCGTTGGCATGTTGCGTGGCTTTCGCCAGACAGAACTTGGCGGCGCCGGTGCAACTGGCGCCAAACGTGGTGCGACCAAAGTCGAGCACGGTCAGGGCGATTTTCAACCCTTTGCCCGGTTTGCCAAGGATGTTCTCCTTCGGCACAAACATGTCGTGGAAGGCCAATCGCGCGGTGGCGGACCCGCGCACGCCGCACTTGGCCATGCGCTTTTCCACGACCTCGAAGCCGGGCATATCCGGGGTGACGATGAAGGCGGTGATTTTGGTCTCGTCACTATGCGGCACCGGGGTGCGGGCCATAACGGTCAAGACGTTGGCAATGCCGCCGTTGGTGATCCACCGCTTCTGGCCGTTTAGAATGTAGCCCTTGCCGTCAGCGGTCGGCGTGGCGCGCGTCTGTACATTGGCCGCGTCACTGCCCGCCTCGGGCTCGGTAAGCGCAAAGGCGCTGATCCACTCCCCGGTGGCTGACTTGGGCAGGTATTTTTCCTGCTGCTCAGGTGTGCCGAACAGGACTAACGCCCGCGGCCCGATGGAATGATGCGCGTTGACGAAGAGAGCCGTACCGCCGCAATGCCCGCCCAGCACTTCCATCAATTGGCAATAAGCCGTTTGAGTGAAGTTCAGCCCACCGCAGCTTTTCGGCAAGCAGGCACCG
>CAMFLN010000138.1 GCA_945957305.1 uncultured Planctomycetaceae bacterium
CCAGCACGGGGCGTAGAGCATTTTACTGCCGCATGTTGACCTATTTTTCCGAGCTGCGTTTCGAGTAAGGGGATTAGGCGTTAACTGCTGCCAGATTTAACCCATTTCTGTTACGTTTCGGCGAAGCCTTCCGCGGGGAATGGCGGGTAGTTTATTCGATTGCTGTTTTCTGAAATCTTGCCCGACCACGTGCAAACCAAATTCCGAAGGAGCCGACGCCGAAAAGCGCCAGCGTGGAAGGTTCGGGAACGTTGTACGGGTAGACGGCGCCGTCGGAGCCGACAACTTGCAAGCCCGGGATCACCTGGTCGTTCTCGTCAAAGAACTGGATGTTCGAGACTTTCAGTGTGTTGCTAAAATCCGCTTCGGCCGTACCGGCGCCACGATGCAAACCGCCCGTCTGGGCACGCACATAGAGGAGCGTTTCGATCGTCAGGGACTGAGAGTCATGAGCGATCAACTCAGTACCGTACGGACCGGGATTCGTCAGCGTCAGCGGGGCGCCTATTTGGCCCGGCTGTCCAAAGTGGTAGGTGTTGAGTAACCCCCCGAACCCTTCCTGATATGTCCAAATGTTGGACGCGGTGTAGGAGACGCCGTCCTCGAAGGCTATTCGGATCGCAGCTCCTACCTGGGCAATCGCATCGCCGCTCACATGAATAAATCCGTCGAGATTCAGGGTCACGGCATATGATTTGGTTATTTTGTCAAGAGTACTGGAATTACTGACCAAGACCGTATCTTTCAAGTACGCGTAACTCTCGCCAATGACCGTCGCTGCGCCGGGATTCTGGTTATTGGTGGCTGAAACGTTTGCGCCAATACCTGGCGCGGCGGTGGATAAAGGTTCCGTGGGGTGATATACCGCTTCCGCGGAGAAGGCGACGTGCAAACCGCCGCCCACGTCATACTCGTCCGATTGTGAAATTTGCCCGATCTGAAAAAGGTCATCAAGCTTAGTGGCGCCCCAATTCCCACCCATAGCGCCTCCGATGAGCGCAGAGTGCAAGTCATCCGTCGTAGTTGGCACGTAAGAAAATGGGGACCCGTAATTCGCGAATGAGTACGCTTTGAATTCGCTTGCCGGGGCAACTCTTGCCGTCAATGACACAAGCGCCACAGCGAGAAGCAAATTTCTTTTCATAGTGGGATCTCCGAGCCAACGGCGGTTGCTTTTTGTCCTGCCAACAAAAAAACCCGTCCATCTCTACTGTGGAAGCAGAGAGGGGCGGGTCGAATTGTCGTCCGGGAAATTAGCGGTCCAGCCGTTTAGGGGGTGGGGTAGAGCTGCTAATTTAGTCAACGCCTTGCTAGGCGGCAAGGATATTTTTCGCCGTACCTCGGCCTGCCTGTATCCGC
This sequence comes from uncultured Planctomycetaceae bacterium, assembly GCA_945957305.1. Lineage (GTDB taxonomy): Bacteria > Planctomycetota > Planctomycetia > Pirellulales > JACPPG01 > JACPPG01. The sequence goes on from CAMFLN010000138.1 coordinate 1,360, forward strand.
TACTTTCGCCGGCTCCGGCGATTTCTTCGCGGAGCGCATTCAGTTAGCCTTCATTGGTCCGGCAGGGCCCTTCCTGGTGCGTCTGCCATTGCGGTACTGCCTAGCAGCCATCCTCAGCGCTCCACTCGTCCAGAATCTCACGTTGCCGTCGCATGTCATCCGCCATTTGGAAAAGAAACGTAGCAATTCGGCGACAGAGTGGGGCAATCCTTCTACGCGCGCGGCTCGCAAGACCTGACGAGAGAACGCAGACGGCCCGCGAGTAGCAGCGAAAGACCCCCGAGCCAGGCGAGGATGGCGGTACAAGGCTCGGGGACAGTGGCCGCGCTCCCACTGCCGCCAGCCGGCAGCGGGAGAGTTTGCAACCAGTTAGAGGCGATCAGCGCGATATCCTGGCCGTTGACGATGCCATCGCCATTGGCGTCTCCGGCACCGCGGCTGCCTGTGGCTAGCCAGTTGGAAGCGATCAGGGCAATGTCCTGGCCATTGATGATTCCATCGAAATTCACATCGCCAGCAAGAGCGGTGATGCCCAGGTTGACGCCAACGTAATCTCCAGGGGCGCTTGTCTTGGTCAATTTCAACTCGATGACATCCCCCTTAAAGACGGCCACCTTGTTCACAGCCGCAGCTCCCCCGGAGCCGGCAGCAAAGTTGAACGGGCTGGCCCGGCTGTATGGGTCACCAGAAAAGATATCGCCGCCGCTTAAGACCGCAGCATCCAGAGAAACATTCCAATGATTTGAGCGTCCGATGTCACGCCCCATCCATACACCGCCGCCAATGTTAATTGTGCCGGTGATCGGGCTGGTCCAGATCACGTTGGCGTCTCCCGAGCCCACTCCGTTGAATGAGTCGGTTGTATGGACGATGATGTCACCAAGTTGCCAGTCATGAGCGATATTTGTCGGTGCGACCACCTTCATCCAAGCCGGCAGATTGGTGTTTCCGACGTCGGCGCGGGCCCATGCTGGTTGCGCGGCGGAGAAGTCACCAATCAATCCCTGCCACGCGTTGACGTGCGGCAGAGCATTACTCCCCTCACGGTACGTCCAGACGTTATTTGGATTGGACGAGTCGCTCCAAGCTGTGTTGAGATCGTAAAGGGTTTGTGATTGAGCCCTTCGAGGCGAAACGCTTAGCGCGAATACGATCAGCCCGACCACAACGAGACAAGCGATTCGCATTGGAGTCTCCTTGAGTTGAACTCAAATCAACCTTCGTAAAAGACGAAGAAGATGATCGATCGACGGTAACTCCAGCGGCTGTTGGCACGTTCGGCAAACTACTTCGCGCGCGAGTGGCCGGCAACGCAATGCGCCTGGCAGGATTCGAACCTGCGACCTACGGTTTAGGAAACCGTTGCTCTATCCCCTGAGCTACAGGCGCGGCGAGCCTTATTTATAGGCCAATATTCAGCATTCTCCAATTCCCGGCGTTTGCTGCAGGAAGTGCCCCTCTCGCCGGGGTAAATGTGGGAAATGAGCGGCAGCCGGTGAATGCAGTTTGGATTGCGCGCCATTTTTTACGGCATGGCGCTTGTCGGACTGGCATCGACACTATCCTCGCCAAACGCCGCAGTCATAGCGGGGTTCGTCGTCGCGATTCTCACGCTGGCGTCGTTTCGGTTTGCAGCATCTCGAGGGGGCATGGGATGACGGTGAGATCGCCGTACGGGCATCACGTCATTACGGCTCGTTGACTGCTTGGCGCATCGCCCGGCGCCGGATAACGAACTCCAGCGCCAGAATGCTCCGATGCTTTGTCAAGAATTCGCCCAACCTTTCCGCCGCATTGCGGGTGTCCCAGCCGGGAATTTCCGTCCCGCTGCGAAAGTTTCGCATTCCGCGCCGGCGATTGGCGACCCATGTTTGTGAGCGCCGGGCTGGTTTCCGGCTTCGTCGGCCGGGGTATTGCCATGAGTGGGATCGCGGAAATCGCTGTGCACGACACCGACGTGGCCATCGCGCATGCGCGGGGTCTTCGTGGGACGCTCAGAATCCGCGCCCGCCTGCCTGTTGAGTGCCTTGATGCACTTTCCAGCTTGGAGTCCGTCGAGCCGGGAAGCACGAGCGGTCCCTTTGGTTTCGTCCTCGAAAAGCATGCGGACCAGGAGCTGCACGTCGTTGTGCACATGCTTTCCTGCCAGTGCCACGCGGCGCCACCTTCCGCGGTGAAGATTCTCGACACCGCAGCGCGTAGCGATTCGCCTGCAACGCAGCTCTCGGACACGGATGTCGCAGCGCGCACGGCGACGCTGACGCAGCGCGAGAGCGAGGTCATGCAGCTTATCGTCGAAGGTCTCTCGCAGAAGCAGATCGCGGCGCGATTGGGGATCAGCATCCAGACCGCGGCAAAGCATCGCGCGAAAGTCTTGCAAAAAATGCACGTGGCGAATGATGTCGAGCTCGTGCGTTTAACTTTCCACGCCGCTTGTCAGCCGGCGTAACCCGCGTTTCCGTTCTCACACGCGTCGCGGTTTTCATCCGTATTTTCCGCCGCGGCTGATTTACGGCCGGAATGGTTTGCGCCGGAATCGGCAGTGACCGCGATATTTTCGCATGGTTGCTGCCCTAGGACCGACCCATGTTTCAATACGGCGGCAATAGGGTCGTCGATGACCACTGATGGTGCGCACCATGGATATGAACAACACGATCAACCGCCGCGAGTTCGCCCGGTGCGCGGCTGCCTGCGCGCTGCTGGGCGTGCGGTCTCGAACCGCGCAGTCTGCGGCAAAACAATCCGCGGCGGAGCGTGGTTCGCTGCCTTTACAGCGGCGTGGCGGCGTGTCTCTGGCCGGCGCAGAATTCGCCGCCGAGCGGGATGAGTTCTCGAATAAAAATCCCGGCAGCTATGGCCGGGACTACCAATACCCACAACGACAGACGATCGAATACTTCGCCGCGCAGGGCCTGGCGCTGTTGCGGATTCCCTTTCGCTGGGAGCGCATCCAGCCGCAGTTGCTCGCCCCGCTCGACGCCGCCGAACTGGCTCGTTTGCGTGCAGTCGTCCGCTACGCGGGCTCGTGCGGAGCCGCGATCGTTCTCGATGTCCACAACTATGGCCGCTACCGTCTGGCACTACCCAGCGGTCCGCGCACCGTAATCATTGACGAGATGATTGCCGGCACGGCGCCGGTGCCGCGCGCGGCCTTTGCCGATTTGTGGCGACGTCTTGCTGCGGAGTTTGCCAGCGACCGCACGGTAGTCGGACTGGGCTTGATGAACGAGCCGCACGATATGGGGCGCTCGGACTGGAAGCAGATCTCCCAGGCCGCGGTCGACGCGATCCGCCAGGCGAACAATGCCGCGTGCGTCGTGGTCGCGGGCGACGGCTGGTCGAACGCGCACCGCTTTGCCGAAGTGAACGGACCCCGGGCGTGGATCAACGATCCGGCGCGACGAGTGGTCTACGAGGCACATTGCTATTTCGACGCTGATGCGAGCGGCAAATACCATCGCAGCTACGCGAGCGAACTGCGCGACGAACCCCGCCTGGCCGAGCGTGGCGTGAAACGCTTTAGCGCATTTGCCGAGTGGTGCCAGCGCAACAACGTGCCGGGGTTTCTGGGCGAGTTTGGCATCCCCGGGGACGACCCCGGCTGGCGTGCGGTCATGTCGACAACACTGGCGGCCGTGCAGCAGTCCGAGATGTCGGCCTGCTATTGGGCGGCCGGGGAATGGTGGAACGACTATCCGTTGTCGATTCAGCCGCGCAATGAAATGCGTGATCCGGCGCCGCAGCAGGAAGTGCTGCGGAAGTTTCTTGGCGATTCTGCGCGCGTCGAGAAGGACTTGTCGCACGCGCCCACGCCTTTCAAAGCGCGCTGAATAATGTTGTCCGAAGCCATCCATAAGCCGTTCCCGCGCCGTGTCGCGATGCTCGCCGCGACCGTGATGACGATCGTGTATTTGAGCTATCGCCTCTTATACACGTTGAACTTCGAGAATCCCTACGCCGTGGTCGCGTCGCTCGTCCTGTTTACGGCCGAGGCGTACGGCGGCTTCCTGATGTTCTTGTTCTTCTTCCAGATCTGGGACATCCAGAACCCGGCGCCGGTGCCGATCCTGAAAGGCCGCACCGTCGACGTGATGATTCCGACGTATAACGAGGACCCCACGTTATTGCGTGGCACGATTTCGGCGGCACTAAAGATCGATTATCCGCACCGCACCCTGGTGCTCGATGACGGCAAGCGCGCCGAGGTGAAAGCCTTGTGCGAGGAGTTGGGGGCCGAATATGTAACGCGGCCGACCAACTTGCACGCCAAGGCGGGCAACTTGAATCATGCGCTGGAAATGACCGACGGCGAGTTCGTCGTCATTTTCGACGCAGATCACGTCGCCGAAACGCATTTTATTAGCCGGCTTATTGGGTACTTTGCGGATGACCGGCTAGGCTTCGTGCAAACACCACACGCCTTTTACAACTTCGACGCCTTTCAGGGAGTGCTGGATTACAAGCGGAACGTCTATTGGGAAGAGGGGATGCTCTTCTACAACGTCACGCAGCCGGGCAAGAACCGCTGGAACGGGGTGACGTTTTGCGGCAGCGCCGCGATGTTCCGCCGCAAGTCGCTGGAAGAGGTCGGCCTCATCGCGACCCAGTCCATCACCGAGGACATGCACACCGGGCTGCGGATGCATGCCAAGGGGTGGAAAAGCCTGTTTGTCAACGAGCGTTTGATCGCCGCCATCGCGGCTGACGACGTTACCAGCTTCAACACGCAACGCCTGCGCTGGGGCGAAGGCAACCTCGGCATCTTCGCGTTTGACAATCCCCTGACGATTCGCGGCCTGACGATCGCCCAGCGGCTGTGCTACCTGGGGTCGATGTTGTCGTGGACCACGGGCGTGCAGAAGCTGATGATCTATGCGACGCCGATTGCGATGCTGTTGACCGGTGTCGCCCCGGTGCAGCAAATGACCTGGCAACTGGCCGCCATCACGTTCGTGTATCTCATCACGATCTGGTCGGCGGTAAAAATCTCCAGCAATGGCTACGGCATGTTGCTGGCGATCGAGCTGACGCAGATGGCCTGCTTCTGGACACAGGTCCGTTCGACCTGGCGCGCGGTCTTCAAACGCAAACGGGCCACGTTCGTCGTGACTTCGAAACGCGGACGTCAGTCCAACAGCATTCTCCGGCATCTGGTGCCGCAGATCACCTTGATCTTGGTGAGCGCGTTTGCCATTGCCTGGGCGATGACGCGATATTTCCTGGGCATTTCCAACGATATTATCGGCGTGGGCGTAGGTTCAGTGCTGGCGGGCGTGAATTGCTATCTGGCCTGGCTCGTCATTCAGCGCGCCTTGCGGTCAAAGGATCGCCGCACGGCCTGGCGTCATCCCATTGCACTGCACGTCGAATTTGAAGCGATCGACGAAGCGGGAGTTGTCGCCGTCGGTCAATGTGTGACCCGCGACATCAACGAGGGGGGGGTCGGCCTGGTGGCGTTCGATCCCATACCTGCTTGTAACGAATTGAAGATGACGATCGTGGCCGCGGGCCGCGGAGTCACTTGCCGAGGCATCATTCGCCACCAGCGGGAAGAAGTGAAGCTGCGCGCGGCCCGAGGTGGGATGACGCAAGCCTACAGCTACGGCGTCGAGTTTCTCGAACCGACGAAAGATCAGCTCGAGCAGCTGTGGTGGCTGGGGGCCCAATTCGCGGTCAGCTTTCACTACGAGCGCTTTCACGGAGGGCAATTCGGCCTGGGGCCGTCGCAACCTCGTCGACTGCCGGTCCGCGGCGACGAACTGACGCTGGAGTTCCCCGTGCGGGTGCATCAAACGATCGGCCCCATGGTACTCGGCGTGACCGAGGGACTAGGTTCGGAAACCATCAAGTTGCTGCTGCCCGCCGGCTTCGATGCCCGAGAACCGGTGCGGTTGGAGCTGTCC
>CAMFLN010000139.1 GCA_945957305.1 uncultured Planctomycetaceae bacterium
AGGTCGAGCGAGTGCACACGCAGAACCGCAAGGGCAAGGCGCGGCGTTCGCGCTTTCGCTCGGGTCGCACCAAGGACTGGAAGAAGGCCATCGTGACGCTCAATGAAGAGCATCGCATCGAGTTCTTCTAAACCGGTTCCTGGTCGAGGGGCGATCGCTGCGGCGAGAAACAAGATTAAAGTGAATTTTCGACGCGGCGTGAGTAAGTGCCGCTGATTATGGGGAAAGGCTGATCAGGGGCCTGCGACGATACAAGCCGACCACTGCGGGGCGCCGCGGCGCCTCGGTGAGTGATTTTGCCGAGCTGACCAAGGGCTATCAGCCCGAGAAGAACTTGTTGCGCCCCAAGGTGAAGACCGGCGGCCGCAACAATCAGGGTAAGGTCACGGCACGGCATCGTGGTGGTGGTCACAAGCAGCAGTACCGCTTGATTGATTTTCGTCGCAACAAGGACGGCGTTCCGGCCCGCGTTGATTCGGTGCAATACGACCCGAACCGCAGTGCCCGCATCGCCCTGTTGCACTATGTCGACGGCGAGAAGCGTTACATTCTGGCGCCGAACGGCCTGAAGCAAGGGGACTTGATTCAGAGCGGGCCGGATGCTCCTCCGTCGGTGGGCAACTGTCTGCCGATGAAGAATATTCCGCTGGGTATGACGATCCATAACATCGAGCTTCGTCCCGGTTGCGGCGGTGTGTTGTGCCGCTCGGCGGGCACGAGTGCGGTGTTGGCGGCTCGCGACGCGGACTGGGTTCAGTTGACGTTGCCGAGCGGTGAAATTCGTCGTATTCCGGCTGATTGCCGCGCAACCGTCGGTGCGACCGGCAATCCGGACCACATGAATGTGGTGCTCGGCAAGGCGGGGCGCAAGCGTTGGATGGGACGCCGGCCGCATGTCCGTGGTACCGCGATGAACCCGATCGATCATCCGCACGGTGGTGGTGAAGGCCGCACCAAGGGTGGTCGTCACCCGGTGAGCCCGACGGGCAAGTCGGCCAAGGGAGGCGGAACTCGCAAGTCACGCAAGGCGTCGAACTCGGCGATTGTGCGTCGTCGCAAGTCGCGCCGTTATGGACAGCTCAAGTTGTATTAATCGGCACGAGATTTTGCGGAAAGCTTTTAGCTGGGATCTACTTGACCGGCCCGAGCAGGGCGGAGCCAAAGAGCGATGGGAAGATCACTTAAAAAGGGACCGTTCGTCAACGCCAAACTGTTCCAGAAAGTGGAGCGGATGGAGGCGTCGGGCGGCAAGCAGCCAATCAAGACCTGGGCTCGCGCCTGCACGATCGTGCCGGAGTTTGTCGGCCACACGTTCATGGTGCACAACGGCAAGTTGCACCTGAAAGTGTTCGTGACCGAAGACATGGTGGGACACAAGCTGGGGGAATTTGCTCCGACTCGCACGTTCCGCGGCCACGGCGGCAAGGCCAAGAAGGCTGGTCCAGGCGGCTAAACCAACGCGTGCCGCGCACGGTGGCTGACTGGCCGCCCGCGGCAGACAGATATCAACGAGATTGAAGGTACGAAATCATGGCCTATGAAGCGACGCATCGATTCGCCCGCATTAGCGCCCGCAAGGTGCGACCGATCGCGGACTTGATTCGCGGCAAGCACGCTGACGAGGCGCTCGATATTTTGAAGTACATGCCGCACCGTGGTGCGCGGCTGTTGGAGAAGGTGTTGAAGAGTGCCCTGGGTAACGCCGAAGATCGCCGCGCTCCGAACGTGCAGAACCTGGTCGTGGTCGATGCACGCGTCGACGGCGGGCCGATGTTCAAGCGCGTCCGGCCACGTGCCCGCGGTATGGCGTTCATGGTCAAGCGGCGGATGGCGCACATCCACATCAAGGTGGCTGACCTGTACGCGACGGCGGAGTCCTAGGACCGCAGAAAGTCAAACGTTCACGAGCCCGCGATCGCTAGTAACAAACAACGATTCGAATCTCGCTCCCGCATAGCACAGACGAGAAGTTATGGGTCAGAAGGTAAATCCGGTCGGTTTTCGCACCGGCATCATGATTGGCTGGAAGAGCCGGTGGTACGCGTCGAAGCGTGAATTCGGCGAACTTTTGGTCGAGGACCAGAAGATCCGCAAGTTCATCAAGGACAAGTATCGCTATGCCGGACTCCCCAAGATCGAAATCGAGCGCACCCGCGACGAAGTCAAGGTCGTGATGTTCGCCGCTCGCCCGGGCATTATCATCGGCCGCAAGGGTCAAGAGGTCGAACGTTTGCAGGCCGAGTTGCAAGAGCTCGTCGGCCGCCGCATCAACATCAAGATCGAGGAAATTGCCCGGCCTGAAATTCAGGCCCAGCTCGTGGCCGAAGACATTGCCGAGCAATTGGCCAAGCGGGCCAGTTTCCGTCGCACGATGAAGCGGGCGATGGAGCAAACGATGGAAGCCGGCGCCAAGGGAATCAAGATTCAACTTGCGGGCCGGCTGGGCGGATCCGAAATGGCCCGCCGCGAAAAGCAAAGTGCCGGTTCGATCCCGCTCTCCACGCTGCGAGCGAAGATCGACTACGGTTTTACAGAAGCCAAGACCGCACAGGGACACATTGGCGTCCAGGTGTGGGTCAACCAGGGTGTTTATCAAGAGGACGAAATCCATGGCGCTGATGCCCAAGAGGGTCAAGCACCGAAAAAGCCAAAGAGGACGTATAAAAGGTAACGCCACGCGCGGCAACCGCGTCGTCTTTGGGGAATATGGCCTGCAGACGACACAAGGCGGTTGGATTCCGGCGGCCACGCTGGAAGCCGGCCGTATCGCCGCCCAGCAATACCTGCGTACCGAAGGACGTTTGTTCGTCCGCGCGTTTCCTCACAAGCCCATTACCTCGATCCCGCTCGAAACCCGCATGGGTAAGGGTAAGGGTGAGCCGGAGTATTGGGCCGCGGTGGTGAAGCCCGGCAACATTTTGTACGAGATCTCGGGCGTGAGCGAAGAGGCCGCACGGCTGTGCTTCCGTCGTTTGGCGCACAAGATGCCGGTGCGTGTGCGCTTGATCAAGCGACGTCCGATCTAGGACGGTTTGATCTGAGATGCGTTGGAATAAATGGCAGTAGGTCCGAGAAGTTTAGGTCTGTCAGTTGAACGAGTGCGATCATGAACAAAGCTTCTGAACTCCGCGAGATGAGCGACGAGCAATTGGGCATCACCCTGCGTGAGACCGCCGAGAACCTGTTCCGCTTGCGGATCAAGGCGCAGACGGAACGCTTGGACGCGCCCAGCGAGTTGCGCAAACACCGCCGTTTGATCGCTCGCGTGAAGACGATTCAAACTCAGCGGGCCAAGGCCGCGGCTGCGAAGTAATCGACGGCTCAGGCGACGACAGCGACATAGAAGATCGCGATACAAGCGAATCAATTAAACAGTCAGAACGAAGCACACAGATAGTTAGTGAGGGGACTGGACGGATGCCGAAAAAGACCGCCATTGGCATCGTAACGAGTGACAAGATGGCGAAGAGCCGTCGCGTGGAGATTCCGCGCTTGGTGAAGCACGCCCGTTACGGCAAATACTTGCGTCGCCGTACTGTGTGTCACGTTCACGACGAACAGGAAGAGTCGGCGATCGGCGACACGGTCGAGATCAGCGAATGCCGTCCGCGCTCGCGCCTGAAGCGTTGGGAACTGGTGCGCGTCGTCAGCAAGAGCCAGGCGGTGGATATCGCCGCGATGCGGGCTGCCGCGAAGTTGGAAGCTGCCGGCGCCGCCGAGGGTGAAGCCGCGGCCGATGCCTAGCGAATAAGACGCGGAGCGAATAAATCGAAGCCTAGTGAGCAAATCACGGTGTGGGGCGACGGATTGTGTTGGCAGGTGTGAGTTTGGTTTGGCCCGCAGCAGCCCCGACAGTTAAAGCAAACCGAATAGAATTTCAGCAGTAGGGTGTGTGATCCATGATCCAGATGCAGACACGACTGAGCGTGGCGGATAACACCGGCGCCAAGGAGGTCACTTGCATCAAGGTGTTGGGGGGTTCGCGTCGTCGCACGGCGGGCCTGGGCGACATCGTGGTTTGCAGCGTGAAGACAGTCATCGCGGGCAGCGATGTGAAAAAGGGGGCCGTGGTCAAGGGAGTGATCGTCCGCTGCAAACAGCCGACTCGTCGCGCCGATGGCAGCTATGTCCGCTTTGATCGCAATGCCCTGGTGTTGATCGACAACGATAAGAACCCGCGCGGCACGCGCATCTTTGGCGCCGTGGCTCGTGAGCTGCGTGAGCGGAACTTCATGAAAATCGTCAGTCTGGCGGCCGAGGTGGTGTGATGCACATACGCGTGGGTGACACAGTCGAAGTGATCTGCGGCGACGGTCGTGGCCAGCAGTCGAAGGTTTTGTCCGTTGATCACCAGGCCGGCAAGGCAGTGGTCGAGGGAGTGAACCGCGTCTACAAGCACATGCGCCGCAGCCAGCGAAACCCGCAAGGGGGCCGCCTCTCGAAAGAGATGCCGGTGCAGATCTCGAACGTGATGCTGGTATGTCCGGCGTGCAACCAGGCGACCCGGACGGGTGCCCGGCGCGTGACGGATGGCAGCAAAGAACGTTTTTGCAAGAAGTGCGGCGCGGGCGCGGGGCAAATTGCCCCCTCGCCAAGCAAGCGTAGTCAGAAACAAGGCGCGAAGAGCAAGTAGCGTCAGGAGTCGAGAGAACCATGTCTGCCGCCAAGAAGAAAGCACCAGAAGCCGAAAGCCAGGGGGCGTCCTCGGGACCCGCCGTGCCGCCGCGATTGCGCACGCGGTACGAGCAAGAGGTCCTGCCGGCGCTGGCCAAGTCGCTGCAGCGAAAGAATCGGCTGTCGCTGCCGAAAATGCAGAAGATCGTGGTCAACATGGGCGTGGGAGCCGCGATTTCCGAGAAGAAGCATCTCGAGGAAGCGGTTTCCGCGATCACCCAGATCACCGGGCAAAAGCCGCTGGTGACCAAGAGCCGCGTCGCGATCTCGGGCTTCAAGTTGCGCGAGAACATGGACATCGGTTGCAAGGTCACGTTGCGTGGCAATCGCATGTACGAGTTCTTGGATCGCTTGATCTCGCTGGCCCTGCCGCGCGTGCGCGACTTCCGTGGGTTGAATCCCAATGCTTTCGACGGCCATGGCAACTACAGCCTGGGCTTGTCCGAGCAGTTGGTTTTCCCGGAATTGAATCCTGACAAGTACACCCGCGTGCAAGGGATGAACGTGACGATCGTCACGTCGACCGACAGCAACGACGAGGCCCGCGAGTTGTTGCGCGGCATGGGTCTGCCGTTCAAGCAAGAAGAAAAGAAAGAAGGCAAGGCGGGCGCCGCCTAAAGGGCGCAGCGTCTGTCTTTGTGAGATAAGCGGATACAAAGTTACGAATCGCCGAAACGTACTGGATTACGCAACGAACTGGATCACGCATGGCAAGTAAGTCGAAAATCGCCAAAGCTCAACGGGTGCCGAAGTTCTCGACGCGTCGCGAGTCGCGGTGCCGGATCTGCGGTCGTCCGCGTGCGGTGTATCGCAAGTTTGGCATCTGCCGGATTTGTCTGCGGAACTTGGCTGACCAGGGGTTGATTCCCGGTCTGAAAAAGGCGAGCTGGTAAAGGGATCTCAACGACTATGATGACCGACCCTATCGCCGACATGTTGACCCGTATCCGCAACGCCGTGCGCGTTGAACGGCCCGTGGTCGAAATGCCGCTGTCGAAGGTGAAGCGCGGACTCGCGGAAGTGCTCAAGCGCGAGGGCTACATCTGGGACTTCGAAGAATTGGACGAGCAGCCCGGCAAGCAGCTGCGGTTGCATTTGAAATACGGTCCCAACGGAGAGATGGTCATTCGCCATATCAAGCGAGTGAGCAAGCCCGGCCGCCGCATTTACAGCGGTGCGACCAGCCTGCGCCCGGTGCTCAACGGTTTGGGAATTTCGATCATCAGCACCAGCCGTGGTGTGATCAGCGATCGTGAAGCACGGCAGCGCAACCTCGGCGGCGAGGTCTTGTGCGAGCTGTGGTAACGCCCGTCGCCGGTTGATCGCCGGGACCGCAACACCCATAACGCATAGCTAGACGTTCATAAAGGCACGACATCATGTCGCGGATTGGAAAAAAACCTGTCGCTGTCCCGGCCGGCCTGAAGGTCGAGGTGGCCCGCCAGCGGATCGCCGTCGAGGGGCCGCTGGGTAAGCTCGATTGGACGTTTCGTCCCGAGGTGGGCGTGGCCTTCGACGAGAAATCGCGAGAAGTGCAAGTCACGCGCGTCGACGATTCGCGGCAAGCACGCGCCTTGCACGGGCTGGCCCGCGCCATGATTCAAAACATGGTCGAAGGCGTGACCAAGGGGTATGAAAAAAAGTTGGAGATCGTCGGGGTCGGTTATCTCAGCGCCGTGCAGGGAAATAAGCTGCAACTACGCGTCGGTTTTGCGAACGAAGTTCACAAGACGATTCCGACCGGCCTGAAGGTGACGTGCCCCGATCAGACGCATATCGTGATCAAGGGGATCGACAAACAACTGGTCGGCCAGTTTGCCGCCGAAGTCCGTTCGGTGCGCAAGCCGGAGCCGTACAAGGGTAAGGGAATTCGCTACGACGGCGAGCAAGTCCGCCGCAAGGCTGGTAAGGCTGTAACGAAGTAAGGTGGCGACGAAGTAGCGGGAGCTAGCCAGCGGCGTGCAGGCAGACAGGTGATAAGCATATGAACCATCAAAAAACCAATGCTCATCAGCGGACGCGGCGACGTTATCGCGTGCGCAACAGCATCAAGAAACATTCCACGCGTCCCCGCTTGGCGGTTTTCCGCAGCCACAAGCATATCCATGCTCAGATTATCGACGACGAGCGCGGGCAGACGCTGGTGTCGGCCAGCACCGTGCAAAAGGATCTGGCCAGCTCCGTGAAGTACGGCGGCAACAAGGCCGCGGCCCAGGCCATTGGCAAGGCCATTGCCGAGCGAGCGCTGGCGGCCGGGTTGAAGGACGTTGCCTTCGATCGCCGCGAGTACCAGTATCACGGTCGCGTCGCCGCCCTAGCCGATGCGGCCCGCGAGGCGGGTTTGAACTTCTAACGAATTAGCGAATCATTGATTTTCACCGGCGGCGTCCGTGCCGCTGATTAAGAACCGGAGAGTACAGCGTGTCGACAAACTCTGGCAACTCGCGCGGTGGCGATCTCGTCGAGAAGGTGGTGCAGATCCGTCGTTGCGCCGCAGTCGTCAAGGGAGGCCGCCGCTTCAGCTTCTCGGCCATCGTGGTCGTTGGAGTTGGCCGCGGTCGCGTCGGTTGGGGCTATGG
>CAMFLN010000140.1 GCA_945957305.1 uncultured Planctomycetaceae bacterium
CTGGTACAGCAGATCAACCTGAAGGCAAACCGCGTGCGGAAGGGCACGAATGCGGAAGTATCACGAGACATCTAGATTTGGGTGTTCGGTGGCAGACGTCTGGCGAGTCGCGATTGACTCGTGCCGAATCTGTTTTCGTCTGGCACGCATGGGTGCGCTGCCAAAATGGCATGCTGACTGATTTGGCAATCCGCGACCTCGGCTCTTCGTTACGCGAGATAGCCATAAACAATTGCTTGCGTGGCACTTATGACGTAATCGCCAAGGGTTGGCACAATCCTTGCTTTCCTGCGTGAACCAAGTGCGAGTCTGCCATTATTGACTGACCGCGGACTCGTCCCCCCAAAATAACCGCACTGATTGATTCACCGGTTTGCGGCCAGGGCTCAAGGCAGCGTTTTGCCTTTCGCCCGGAAATTAGCCCGCAAGCCCACGAGAATTTCAAATCGCCCAACAGGAGGAAACCCGCTGTGGCAAAACAGATGGTGTTCGATGACGAGGCACGCCAGCCGCTGCTGGCCGGCGTAGCGAAGCTGGCCCGAGCCGTTCGCAGCACACTCGGTCCGCGCGGCCGCAACGCGGTGTTGGACAAGGGCTGGGGCTCGCCGAAGGTCACCAAGGACGGTGTGACGGTGGCCGAGGATATCGAGCTGGAAGACCCGTTCGAAAATCTCGGTGCACAGCTGGTCAAGGAAGCGGCCAGCAAGACCAACGACGTGGCGGGCGATGGCACCACCACCGCGACGGTCTTGTCCGAGGCCATCTTCCGCGAAGGTCTGAAGATGATTGCCGCCGGCGCGGACCCGATGGCGCTCTCCCGCGGCATTCACAAGGCGGCCGAAGCGGTCGTGGAAGCCGTCAAGAAGCTCGCCACTCCGATCAACGAGAAGAACAAGACCGAGATCAAGCAAGTCGCCACCATCGCCGGCAATGGCGATACCAGCATTGGCGAAGTGCTGTCCGACGCGTTCCTGAAGGTGGGCAAGGACGGCGTTATCACGGTCGAAGAAGGTAAGCAAGCCGAAACGACCGTCGAAGTCGTCGAAGGTATGCAGTTTGATCGCGGTTACCTGTCGCCGCACTTCGTCACCAATCAAGACCAGCAGACCGTCGAATTGGAAAACTGCTACATCCTGATCTACGAAGAAAAGATCTCGAACGCCAAGAACCTGGTGCCGCTGCTCGAAGCGATCAGCAAGGCGGGCAAGCCTCTTTTGATTCTGGCCGAAGACGTCGAAGGCGAGGCGCTCGCCACGCTGGTGGTCAACAAGATGCGCGGGATTTTGAATGTCGCCGCGGTCAAGGCTCCGGGTTACGGCGATCGTCGCAAGGCGATCCTGGGTGACCTGGCCGTACTGACCGGCGGCACCGCCATCTTCAAGGACTTGGGCATTCAGCTGGATTCGGTCAAGCTGTCGGATCTCGGCCGCGCCAAGAAGATCATCATCGACGCCGAAAACACGACCCTGGTTGGTGGCGCCGGCAAAAAGCCCGATATCGATGGCCGCGCCGAGCAGATTCGCCGCGAGATCGAAGTCACTGATAGCGACTACGATCGCGAAAAACTGCAGGAACGTTTGGCTAAGCTGGCCGGAGGCGTGGCGCAAATCAACTGCGGCGCCGCGACCGAGACCGAAATGAAGGAACGCAAGGCGCTGCTCGAAGACGCCAAGGCGGCAACTCAAGCGGCTCTTGAAGAAGGGATCGTTCCCGGCGGTGGAGTGGCCTTGATCCGCAGCGAGAAGGCGCTGGAAAAGCTCGACCTCAAGGGGGATGAAGCTCTGGGTGCCCGCATCGTTCGCAATGTGCTCGACTATCCGCTTCGCGCTATTGCCGAAAACGCCGGTGTCGATGGCGCGGTGGTGGTTAACCGCGTGCGGCACATGAAGGGTAAGAACGACGGCTACGACGCTGACAAGGCGCAATACTGCGACCTGGTCGACGCCGGCATCATCGATCCGGCGAAGGTCGTGCGCACCGCGCTGCAGAACGCAGCCAGCGTGGCGGCCTTGCTGCTGACGACCGAATCGCTGGTCACCGAGATTCCCAAGGAAGAGGAAGAAGGGGGCGACCACCACGGCCACGACCATGGCATGGGCGGAATGGGCGGTGGCATGGGTGGCATGGGCGATATGGGAATGGGCGGCATGGGTGGCATGGGCGGCATGATGTAATCGCTGCCCGACCCGGAACCGCTTATTTTCGCAAAACACAATCTCAACTACATACGCATTAAGGACGGAAACCTGTCATGAAGAACATCAAGCTTCGCCCTCTCGATGATCGTGTCGTTGTCGAGCCGCGCCAGGCCGAAGAGACCACCGCTGGCGGCATCGTGCTGCCCGACACGGCCAAGGAAAAGCCGCAACGCGGCAAGGTCGTCTCGGTTGGTCCCGGCAAGTTGTTGGACAGCGGCAATCGCGGCCAATTGTCGGTCTCGGTCGGCGACGAAGTGATCTACGGCAAATACTCGGGTACGGAAATCGAGTTGGATGGCCGCGACGTGAAGATCCTGCGCGAAACCGACATTCTGGCCAAGGTCGTCAGCTAGAGGCGACCACCCGGGTTCAAACGCAAAATAACCAACAATCGCAAGGAACCGTCAACCGTGCCCAAGCAATTGCTTTTCGAAGACCAAGCCCGGGCCAAGATGCTCAAGGGCGTTGAGAAATTGGCCGATGCGGTCGCCATTACCATGGGGCCGACCGGCCGTAACGTGATCATCAACAAGTCGTTCGGCGGCCCGACCGTGACCAAAGACGGCGTCACCGTCAGCAAGGAAGTCGAACTGGAAGACCACTTCGAGAACATGGGCGCCAAGCTCGTGAACGAAGTCGCGTCGAAGACCTCGGACATTGCCGGCGACGGGACGACCACCGCCACCGTCTTGGCCCGTGCGATTTTCAAAGAAGGAACCCGCAACATCGCGGCAGGCAGCAACCCCATGGCGGTGCGCCGTGGCATCGAGAAGGCTGTCGAGGCCGGGATCGAGCACTTGCGTTCGATGGCCAAGCCGGTATCGAGCAAGGAAGAGATTGCCCAGGTCGGCGCGATCAGCGCCAACAATGACCGCGCGATCGGCGACCTGCTGGCCGACGCGATGGAAAAGGTCGGCAAGGACGGCGTCATCACCGTCGAAGAAGGCAAGGGAACCGAAACCACGCTCGAACTGGTCGAAGGGATGCAGTTCGACAAGGGTTACATCTCGCCGTACTTCATTAATCGTCCGGCCGAAATGGAGTGCGTGCTGGATAACGCCTTGATCCTGATCCATGAGAAGAAGATCGGCAACCTGCGTGAGTTGATCCCGCTGCTGGAGAAGACCAGCCAGTCTGGGAAGCCGTTGTTGATTATCGCCGAGGACGTCGAGGGCGAGGCGCTGGCGACCTTGGTCGTGAACAAGCTACGCGGCGTGCTCAACATTTGCGCCGTCAAGGCGCCGGGTTTTGGCGATCGTCGCAAGGCCATGCTGGGAGACATCGCTGTCCTGACCGGCGGTACCCTGATCAGCGAGGATCTGGGGCTGAAGCTCGAAAACTTGGGTCTCGAACACTTGGGCCGTGCCAAGCAGATCAAGGTCGACAAGAACGACACCACGATCGTGCAAGGCAGCGGCAAGCCCGATGAAATCAAGACGCGGATCCAGCAGATCCGCAACCAGATCGAGGCGACCGACAGCGAGTACGATCGCGAGAAGTTCCAGGAGCGCCTGGCCAAATTGACCGGCGGCGTGGCGATCATCTCGGTGGGCGCCAGCAGCGAAGCCGACATGAAGCAGGCCAAGGCGCGCGTCGAGGACGCCTTGCATGCTACGCGTGCCGCGGTCGAAGAAGGTATCCTGCCCGGCGGCGGCGTGGCACTGCTGCGGTGCCGTGACGCGGTCGAGAAGGTGCGCGGTTCGGCCCGCGGCGACGAGAAGATTGGCGTCGATATCGTGCTGCACTCGCTCGAAGCCCCGATGCGTCAGATTGTCGACAACTCGGGCATTGACGGCTCGGTCGTCGTGGACGAAGTCGGCCAGAAGCCGGCCAACGTCGGCTATGATGCCAACAAGAGCGTCTATGTCGATATGTTCAAGGCCGGAGTCATCGATCCGCTGAAGGTGGTCCGCAGCGCGCTGCAAAACGCGGCTAGCATCGCGGCCCTGATGCTGACGACCGAGGCGCTGGTGACGAACCTCGACAAGGATGACAAGGGCAAACGCGTCGAGGGGAGCGTGCGTTAAAGAGACGGAGAGCGAAGTTTGCTGAGTAGATTATTCCTTAGCGAGCCAGTGCTCTCTTAGGCTTGACCACAAACGGGCCACCTCGATTGCGAGGTGGCCCGTTTCGCGTCAGCACTATTCGCCCGGCGAAGACGCCATGGAAACTATGGCCAAGAAACGAGACTATTACGAAGTGTTGGGGGTCGAGCGCACCGCCACGGACGGTCAGATTTCGGCCGCCTATCGCAAGCTGGCTATCAAGTACCATCCCGACAAGAATCAGGGGGATGAGGAGGCGGTCAAGCTTTTCAAGGAGGCCGCCGAGGCGTTTGAAGTCCTCAGCGATTCTGACAAGCGTTCGCGGTATGACCGCTTCGGCCATGCCGGAGTCGACGGGCCAGGCGGCGGCGCACCGCACTTCACCGACGTTAACGATATCTTCGAGGCCTTTGGCGGCATCTTTGGCGAAGGAGTTTTCGGTGATCTCTTTGGGGGCGGCGGCGGGCGTGGCGGCCGTCGGCAGACCAAAGGGGCCGACGTACGCTGCGACGTCACGCTGGACTTGGTCGAAGCGGCCCGCGGCGTCACGAAAACGGTCAAGTTCGAACGGCATGAGGAATGCTCCACTTGCCATGGCAGTGGAGCCAAGCCCGGCACCAAGCCCGAGCCTTGCCAGTATTGCGGCGGCCGGGGCCAGGTCGTGCAGAGCGCCGGCATTTTCCGTATGCAAACCACCTGCCCCAGTTGCCACGGCGCGGGCCAGGTCATCCGTGATCCCTGCGGCGATTGCCGGGGGCAGGGCTACATCCGCAAGAAAATCAAACGCGAGGTGACCATACCCGCCGGAGTGGACAACGACGTTCGCCTGCGCCTGACCGGGGAAGGCGATCCTGATCCGCGGGGCGGAGCACGCGGCGACTGCTACTGCTTTTTGCATGTGAAAGAGCATGCCCTGTTCCACCGCGATGGGCGGAACTTGATTTGCCAGGTGCCGATCACGTTTTCCCAAGCGGCTCTGGGAGCGACCATCGACGTGCCCACGATCGAAGGAAAAGAGAACTTGGAAATCCCGGCCGGCACGGCGACCGGTGAAGTGTTCCGCCTGCGGGGGCGCGGCATGCCTGATCCGCACGCTCGCGGCAAGGGAGACCTGCTCGTGCAAGTCCAGGTCGAAGTGCCCAAGACACTGACGCCGCGGCAAGAGACCCTGCTGCGCGAGCTGGCCGAAGAAGAGCAAGCGAACGTCACGCCTCATCGCAAAAGCTTTTTTGAAAAACTCCGCGATTATTTCGTGCCCGAAGAAGACGCTGCGACAGAGGATTAAAGAATTTCCTTTCCTGGCGGCGGTTGTCGCGCGATCCTTTGACCCCGAGAGGGGAGAAACAACGATATGTCAGAAAAGAAACCACACGAGACGCACGCGGGCGACAAGCCTGACGCGGCGCCAGCCGAATTTGACGATCCTGCAACCTCCGGCAGCGATGATCCTTTGGCCGGCGATGCCGATCTGCGGGACCAATTGGAGGAAGCCCGCGAGCGAGGTTTGCGCCTGCAGGCCGAGTGGGACAACTTTCGCAAGCGGGCACGTCGCGAGTTGGACGAAGAGCGCCGCTACGCGGATTTGCGCTTGCTTGGCGATTTGCTGCCGGTGATCGACAATATGCAGCGAGCGATCGATGCCGCGACCAAATCGGCCGATGCCGGTGGCTTGCTCGAAGGATTCAAGCTGGTTAAGCAGCAGTTGGAAAACGTCTTGTCGCAGCATAACTGCACGCAAATCAAGGCCTTGCATGAGCCCTTCGATCCGCACTTGCATGAAGCGATCTTGCAACAGCCCTCGGCCGAATATCCGCCGAATACCGTGATCCTGGTGGCGCGCGAGGGTTACTTGCTGCACGATCGCGTGATCCGTCCGGCGCAGGTCATCGTGGCGGCGGCGCCGTGAATAAGCGCCGTGAACAACGTGTCGCGAAGGCATTGTCGAGCAAGACGCATCTGCCCTAGAAGTCGCTGAGAATGAGCTGCTCGCAGAAAGGATAAGAGAACCGTGCCCACCTACGATTACGTGTGCGATGGCTGTGGTCATACCTTCGAGCTGTTTCAATCCATCAAGGAAGAGCCGAAGAAAAAGTGCCCCGAGTGCGGCAAATCGAAGTTGCGCCGCTTGTTCGGGACCGGCGCCGCGATCGTCTTCAAGGGATCAGGCTTTTACAAAACCGACTATCGCAGCGACTCGTACAAGAAGAGCGCCGCGGCGGACAAGCCGGCCAGCGATTCCTCCGGCTCGGAGAGTAAGAAATCCTCGGACAGCACGGCAAAAGGTGCTGGCAAAAAAGCGGGCGGTTCGTCCAAGTCCGAGTAGAGAGGGCGTGAACGCAAACTATGTCACAAGTTCGCTGCCCCATCTGCAATGCTCGCTTCGAATCCACAGAATCGCCGGCCATGCCCTTCTGCAGCGAGCGCTGCCGGCAGATCGACCTGGGGCGCTGGCTGGACGAAGGGTACGGCCTGCCGATCGAGCCGGAGCGTGATCCCGATGAGGATGTCGACAACGACTGACCAAAGGACGAAGGTCGAAGCTCGAGAATGACGAAAGAATCGCGCAAATCCGCATGACGAATTTGCTGTGCAACGACGCAGTGCGCGGCAATCGCCAAACTCGGCATTGAACATTTCGGAATTCCTTCGACATTCGTTACTAGACATTCGACATTCCCACCCCGGGCGTACCGCACTGTCAGTTTGCCGCTCCTGGGGTGATTGCCGGGGGGTATTGCTCCGCAAATCTTGCCGCATCGAGCATGGTTCGCCAGCTTGTCTGGTCGATTTTCGGGGCTAGCGTTACCATAGAGGCACTTCGCCCTTATCCTTTTGGCGGCTCGCGCTGCCGTCAGCCCGGAGCTACGTACATGCCCGACGATCGCGGCACAATCCGTCAGGTTGCCTGGACCGAGTTGTTTCCCTGGCTGGAACTGGTGCGCACGTTTCGGTTGGCGATTCAGGCCAGGTTCTTGGCGCTGGC
>CAMFLN010000141.1 GCA_945957305.1 uncultured Planctomycetaceae bacterium
GATTTAGTAGAATACGTAAAGTCGTTGTGAAGTTTGCCCGCCCGCTCGCCCCGCCGTCGCATCGCCCGCCCCTAGCTTGTGATTTTCACCGGCAACGAGACCGTCAACCGTGTGCGGTGTTTTACAGGGCAGACGCTCATCTGCCTGTAGCCGTCCCGAGCGGCCGGACCTGGCGACCGTCCCTGTCGTTTGAATCGACTTCATCACGGGAGTGATACATGTCGCGTTGCGTAATGCATTGTGTGGTGGCCTGTGTGATCATCGCCGGTTTGAATCGTGACGGGCGTGCCGGTTCGCCCAGCGAGGGTTGGCCGACGTTTCGCGGCGCCCAGCGAACCGCGAACGCTCCGGACACAGGTTTGCTCGAATCATGGCCGGAGGGTGGGCCCAAGCTCATCTGGAAGGCTCTCGGGGCAGGGCGGGGCTATTCGAGTCTGGCCATCGCCAATCAGCGGATCTACACGTTGGGGGATGCGCCGTCGACGGCCGAGGACCAGGACGAGTACCTGGTCTGCTTTGATTTGAACGATGGCAAACAAATCTGGAAGACGAAGACCGGACCCGCCTGGACCGAGGGAAAGCCGACGTGGCAAAGTTCGCGCAGCACTCCGACGGTCCACGGCCAGCAGGTTTACGCGGTCACGCCCTTTGGGGTGCTCGTCTGTTGTAATGTCAACGGCGGGCTGGTCTGGCAAAAAGACCTGGCCAAAGAGTTCGACGGCAAGAAGGCCGACGGGTGGGGATATAGCGAATCAGTGCTGGCCGATGGAGATCTCGTCGTTTGTACGCCTGGCGGACCGGCGCACACGATGGTGGCGCTCGACAAGCGAACAGGAGAATTGCGCTGGTCGACGAGTCGGCCCGACGATCGTGGGGCGGGGCATTCGTCGATCGTCATCACGCACGTCGCGGGCACGAAGGTCTATGTTCAGTCCACCGGCAGCGGCGCCATGGGCGTGCGCGCCAGCGACGGAAAGCTACTGTGGACGTTTGATATCGAGCACACCACGGCCGTGATCCCCACGCCGATCGTGCGCGACGATCTAGTTTTCTTTGTAGCGGGATACGGTCGCGGCGGAGCGCTGCTCAGACAAGTGCCCGGCACGACCGGCGAAGTGTCGATCGAGGCCGTCTATCCCCTCAAAAAAGAACTGGGGAACAAACATGGCGGCGTCGTGCTGGTGGGCGATTACTTGTACGGCGATTCCGAAGACCGGGGCGTGCCCTGGTGCGCTGAATTCTTGACCGGCGAGGTGAAATGGAAGGGGCGGGGTAGCGGCCATGATTCGGCATCGGTGGCTGCTGCGGACGGACATCTTTATTTTCACTATGCCGATGGCACGATGACCTTGGTCAAGGCCTCGCCTGCCGAGTTCCTGGAAGTGGGGCACTTCGAATTGCCCGGCAGCGGTGAACGGCCAGGTTGGGCACATCCCGTCGTATTCGACGGCAAGCTTTACGTGCGCGAAGGGGACGTCATTGCGTGTTTTGATGTCAAAAGGTAGCGCGCTATTGGCAATCCAAAACGTGGAATTTCCCTAATCATATGCATTTCGGCATAGAAGGCGCGAATTCCCTTGCGGTGCCTTCTCGAACTGGTAGTTTTGAAGTGTCAGGGGAATTTCAGGATCAGCCGACGTTAGTACGCCAGGATACTGCGATTCGCATGTCGAGAGACGTCGCTGTCCTTTGCGCGGAGGCAATCGCCTCGTATGGATGCATGGAATCAAAGCGCATTACGTGCCCTGGTCGTCGACGATGAGCCGGACGGCAGGTACCTCTTGGTAACCCTGCTGCGCACCCTCGGATGCGAATCCGAAGGTTGCTGCGACGGCGATGCGTGTCTCTCGATCGCGCGACATTTTCAGCCGCATTTGATCCTGCTTGATCTGGCCATGCCCGGCCAGGATGGCCTGCACGTGGCCGAAGCATTACGCCATGCCCAGCTTGCGCCGCCGATGCTCGTGGCTCTGAGCGGCTACGGCGACTTGACGATCGTCGAACGATGCAAGCAGGCTGGTTTTCAGCGGCATGAGCTGAAGCCCTTGCGCGCGGAGCGTTTGCGAGAACTACTGGTCGAGACGCGTGCCATGGCTTCGCGCGATCCTGCACGCGTGTGACGGGGATTGGCACTCGTGGGCAGATTACTCTTCCCCGCGCCCCCGATTACCGCACGGTACCTGGCAGTGCATACCCAGGGCGTTCCCCCTCTAGGATCGGCTGCCTATACTGGAGAATTGGTTACCTCCGGCCGCCCGTGAACCTGCCCGATGCCCACTGTTGGTTTGTTCATCCCTTGTTACATCGACCAACTTTATCCCCGCGTGGGCCTGGCGACAGTCGATCTCTTGGAGCGGGCGGGTTTTCGCGTCGAGTATCCCGAGGACCAGACCTGCTGCGGGCAGCCGATGGCCAATACCGGGTGCACGGCCGAAGCGCGCCCCTTGGCCGAACGGTTCTTGACGCTCTTCGGTGGCTTTGATTATGTCGTTGCCCCCTCAGGCAGTTGTGTGGCCATGGTGCGCTGTCACTATGACGAGTACCTCGCCGGGCGCCCTGGCTTTGACGAACTGAAAGCCAAGACCTTCGAGCTGTGCGAGTTCCTGGTCGATGTTGCCGGCGTCGCGCAAATTTCGCATCGCTTTCCGCATCGTGTGGGCTTGCATCAGAGCTGTCATGGCCTGCGCGAACTCCGTTTGGCACAGTCGAGCGAACTGGTCGCGCCCGCTTATGGTAAAGCGCAGCAGCTGTTGCAGTTGCTCGACGGAATCGAGCTGGTGACCCTGGCCCGGCCCGATGAATGCTGCGGATTTGGCGGGACTTTCGCGGTGGCCGAGGAGGCCGTCTCCTGCATGATGGGCGAAGATCGCATCCACGATCATGAAACGGCCGGGGCCGAGATCATGACCGCCAATGATATGTCCTGCCTGATGCACATGGCGGGCTTGATTCGCCGCCAGAAAAAATCGCTCCGCGTCATGCACATCGCCGAGATTCTCGCGGGATACCCGGTATGAGCCACGCACCTCTTGCCGCGCAATTCATCGCGGATCGGCCTCGCGCGACCTGGCACGATCAAACCTTGTGGTTTGTCCGCTCCAAGCGCGACAAGGCTGCACAGGCGCTTCCGGAGTGGGAAGAGCTGCGCGAATGCGCTGCTGCGATCAAAGCCCATACCGTGGCTCACCTGGCCGACTACCTGGAGCAGTTCGAACGCGCGGCGACGAACCGGGGCGCGACGGTCCACTGGGCGCGCGATGCCGCCGAGCACAACGAAATCGTGCTGCGGCTGTTGCAGCAGCACCAGGTGCGCCGCCTGGTCAAAAGCAAATCGATGCTGACGGAAGAATGCCATCTCAATCCGTACCTCGAGCGCCATGGCATCGAGGTCGTGGACACCGACCTGGGCGAGCGCATCGTGCAGCTAGCCGGCGAAGCCCCCAGCCACATCGTGCTGCCCGCAATTCATAAGAAAAAGGAAGACGTCGGCCGCATCTTTCACGAGCACCTCGGCACAGCGGCCGGCGCGACCGACCCCAACTACCTGGCCGAAGCCGCGCGCCATCACCTGCGACAAAAATTTTTGCAAGCCGACGCCGGGCTGACGGGAGTCAATTTCGCCGTTGCCGAGACCGGCGGTATCGTAGTGTGCACCAACGAAGGGAACGCCGACCTGGGCACGTCTCTCCCTCGCGTGCACATCGCCTCGATGGGCATTGAAAAATTGATCCCCCGGGCTCAAGACCTGGGCGTCTTCGTACGCTTGTTGGCGCGTTCCGCGACGGGGCAGCCCATCACGGCTTACACTTCGCATTTCCACGGGCCGCGTCCCGGCGGTGAACTGCATCTTGTGCTGGTCGACAACGGACGGACCGCGATTCTGGGAAACGACGAGTTCCGACGCTCGCTGAATTGCATCCGCTGCGGCGCTTGTATGAATACTTGTCCTGTCTATCGTCGCAGCGGCGGGCACAGCTACCAGACGTCGGTTCCGGGGCCCATTGGTTCGATCCTGGCTCCCGCCCGCGACCCGCAGACGCACTACGATCTGCCGCAAGCTTGCAGCTTATGCGGTTCGTGCAGCGATGTCTGTCCGGTGAAGATCGATTTGCATCACCAGTTGCTGTCGTGGCGGCGCGAACTGGCGCAGCTCGGATTTTTGTCGGCGTCGAAGCGGCTGGGCATGCAAGCGATGAGCTTCGTTTTTCAACGGCCCGGTTTGTATCGCACCGCGGGCCGAGTCGCACGCTGGCTGGTGCCCAAGCTGCCGCGGGCGTTGGTCTACAACCGGTTCAATCCCTGGGGGCGACAGCGCGAGCTGCCGGAGTTTCCACGTCAAAGTTTCCGTGAGCAGCTTGCGGCGCGTCGGCGAAGAGGACAAAGCCATGAGCGGTAAAGTTGCGATCCTCGAGGCGATTCGCAAGCATCGCGTCCCCGCGGCGGCCCTGCCGAATCTCGAACGAAGCTGGCTGCGCTTTGCCGACCCGCTGGCGCACTTCGAGGGACAAGTCGCCGCAGTCGGAGGGCGAACGGTGCGCGTGCGCAATTCGGCGGAAGTTGCGCACGTACTGTCGACGTATTCCGAGTTTGCACAGGCGAAGCAAGTGGTCTCGTCGATTGATGGTATTGCGTCGACTTTTGCGCAGGATGCGGTGACGACGCCGCATGACCTGGAAGCGGTGGATTGGGCCGTTTTGCCGGCGCAGTTCGGGGTCGCCGAGAACGGCGCGGTGTGGGTGACCGATGAACAGCTCAAGTATCGCGCGCTGTATTTCATCGTCCAGCACCTAGCCCTGGTGCTGCCGGCCAGGGAAATCGTGCACAACATGCACGAAGCGTATGCCCGGCTGGCGCTGGGCACGTCGAGCTTGGGGGTGTTCATCTCCGGACCGTCAAAGACGGCGGATATCGAACAGTCGCTCGTGATCGGCGCCCACGGCCCGCGATCGCTGACGCTCTTCTTGGTTGAAGACTGAACCAGCAGCCGCGGACTGGGCTCTGAGCGAGTGGCGCGGCGGTGTGGATTGTGTCGGTGACGTTGGGGCCGTCGAAAACCGGTGGTGTCGCGTCCGCATGACGGGGCTTGTCAGGCGGGAAGCCTCCGGGTTTAATCGAGGGATTCGCGGCAGCGACTGGGGCCGACCAAGCAGCAGTTGCCGCCATGAAAATGTCGGGCGTTTAGCTCAGTTGGTTAGAGCGCTATCCTCACACGGTAGAGGTCGCTGGTTCGAGCCCAGCAACGCCCATTGAGGGGGGCATGAGAAAAATGAGCGAACAAGGCGTCACTTTTCGCTGCGATCATTGCCATTAGAAATTTCACGCGGCTCCCGCGCTCTTCGGCAAGCAGATGGCCTGCCCTCGTTGCCACGGCACCCACGATTGATGCTCCGCCGCAGGTGTCCAAAACGTCGCACCGATTCTACGCGCCGAGCGACAAGCAATTGCAATTCGCAGAGTCACTAGGCGTGCAAATTCCAGCGGGAATCGGGCGATTTGAGCTGTCGAAGCTTATCGATCAAGCGATGCAAGCCCGCGACGATCATGTCTCGACGTGGAATTTGAGCGAGTGATCTCTGCGCGATTGGCGCGACAGGTGGGTGTCTGGTTCTGTCTGATGGCTGCCCGGCTCAGGGGGGCACATATTAATTCTGACTGGGCCATTGTCGAGGTCAGTCGATCTCCACTACCGGCGGGTTCCGCCGGGTAAGTTGGGCGACAAAGTGCTGGTCACGAACCTGGCCAATCGGGTGCAGCCCTCTATTCGTTACGAAGTCGACGATCATTTGGCGCTGGCCACCGAGCCCTGCACTTGCGGAAGGCCGCGGATAGTGAGCAAACGCGCCGTAGCTTGTCCGTTGACCCTGATGGTGAAACCCAGGCAATCAGGTAAGCCCAAGCTGACGATCGATTGCGTTTGTTCCTTCGCTGAGGAACTTGCGCGGCGGCTGGGCGCGATGCGGTGAACACTAAACAAAATGTGCAACGCCTTTGTCAATTTATACAAAGAACAGTAGGATTGAATTCTTGACTAGATCAGTATCCTGATTATGATTCTGAACATTGAGCTGCCTAGTTTCAACTAAATTCGATCAACGCAGTTGACTAACTCAATACGCTGACCGGACTTCCGGAGGTGCAGATGCCATCCATGGGAGGTTGTCTATGCACCTTAAACTCGGAGATTCCCTGGAACCCTCGCCGTGTTCTGGCGATCATTTTCCCTCATTTCCAGAGTTTCGCGGGCTCAGAATTCGCCGCTCCGGCGCTGAGTCCCTGATTTCCCGATTCCGCTCGCTTACGGCGTTTCTAGCCGCGACACGGCCCGCGCAGGCCGAGTGTTGCTTGGTCCCAAGCTCGGCGAGCCAGCCGTGGCAGCAAGGCAATCCATCACCTAATGGCGCTCCTGCGACGACCGACGTCTGCGCGGCTCGCAGGCGGCACATTCCTGCGCCGACTGAAAAGCCTTCACCGCGCAGAACGAGATAGATAGTCGATTTGTCTGAACTTGCAATTCCCTAGTGAGCCAACTCGACAATGACGCGACGGAATCCCCGTAATCAATGACGAGTGGCAGGCCAATTTCAGTGTTTCTGCTTCTCGCTCTTTCGCGCGGTCGTCTATCTTAGGCCTTTCGGTACTGAGGCGCTAGTGATCCGGATTCGTGTCTCTTGGTAATTCGTTTGCAGGGATTTTGAGACTCATTCCGTAACGCTTCATTGTTTCGAAGGATGACTAATGATTAACATGCAAGGGCTCTGGAAGGCTATCTGTGGCTCGACTTTTCTTCTAATGGGACTTATCCAGGGGACGTACGCGGCTCCAGGCATCGTCACAGTGCCTGGGAAATCTTTTCAGGATAAGACTGACTATAGTGTCACCGGTGGCCTGAACCTCGGCCAGGACGGATTCTGGTTTGCGAATTTCAACGCCGGGTCGGCGCAGACTCTGCAGCCTGTTAACGCCAACAATGCGAACTCGCTGCCGAGTTGGTTAAACGTCGATTTCACGAAGGAGACATCGCCCGGCGTTGCCAATCCGAGCTACGGTTTCGCAAACGCGGCCAACGGCGCGTACGGCGCCGTGAAGGTCGCCTATTCGGACGGCGGTCAACCGGGGTACAACACCCTGAAATTGCCGAATAGCACGTCCGGGCTGTCCGGCCAGTTGGTCGACACGCTAGACGCACGCCTCGGCGCCGACACGAGCACACCC
>CAMFLN010000142.1 GCA_945957305.1 uncultured Planctomycetaceae bacterium
GTATGCCGAGGTCGAGAACTTCAAGAGCGAAAAGACCGATAAGGGTTACCGCACGGCGCTCAAGAGCAGCTACCAGGTGGTCGACAAGCAGGGCGCGAAGATGTCGGGCACCGAGCCGCAATTGATGGAAGAAATCTGTCAGAATCCGCGCCGCGATTATTTCCTGCGCTACCGTCTGTTCCTGCCCAAGCCACTACCGGACGGCGCCTATTCGCTACAATTGTCGGTCGAAGACACGCTGGGACAGAAAGTCGGCAAGGCGTCGCTGGACTTCACCATCAAAGATAAGAAGTAGCCGCCCGTCGGCTCTCTCTCCGTCTCACGCGTGGCCGTACCTCGACCGAGTGGTAACCGCGCATGGCCTCGTTTGATGTGATCGTACTGGGGACCGGTGGTATCGGCAGTGCCGCGCTCTCTGCGCTCGCGCGTCGCGGCGTGCACGTCCTGGGGCTCGAACAGTTTTCAGCGGCGCATGATCGTGGCAGCTCGCACGGTCAAACACGTCTCATTCGGCAGGCGTACTTCGAACACTCGGACTACGTCCCACTCGTGCTACGGTCTTACGAGCTATGGGACGAGCTGAGTGTGCGGCGCGGCGAGCGGCTCTTCCAGCAAACCGGCTTGCTTCAGGTTGGCCCCGCCGACGGCGCGGTCGTGCAGGGTGTGATCCACAGTGCCGCACAACATGGCTTGGATGTTGAACAACTCACGGCTACCGAGGTCACCCAGCGTTGGCCCGGCTTCCTCGTTCCCGCAGCACAGGTCGGCGTCTTCGAACGGCGTGCAGGCGTCTTGCCGGTGGAGAAGTGCGTGCAAGCGCATCTCGACGACGCCGTCGCTTGTGGGGCGGCGCTGCGCACCGACGAGGCGGTCGTCGCGATTGAAGCCGGACCGACCACCATCCAAGTTCAGACAACACGTGGCCAGTACGACGCCGCCCGCCTGGTCGTCACGGCCGGCCCCTGGTCCGCGCGCTGGCTTGCGAATCTGGGCGTACGACTCGTGGTGCGCCGCAAGCCTTTGTTCTGGTTCGCCACCCGAACGCCTGTCTATCGGGCCACGGAGGGCTGCCCCGCTTTCCTCTACGAGACGCCGCGAGGTGTCTTCTACGGCTTTCCGGAACTTCAGTTGGGAGAGCTCAAAATCGCCGAGCATAGTGGCGGTGATGAAGTCGCCGATCCCGCCGCGGTCGACCGTCAGTTGCGTGCGGAAGACCAGTGTCGACTCACGGAGTTTATTGCGGACTATCTTCCGCACGTCTTGACCGAACGGACGGGACATGTCGTCTGCATGTATACGATGAGTCCCGACGAGCATTTCCTGGTCGACACGCTCGCTGGCGACAGCCGCATTTGCTTCGCGGCCGGCCTGTCGGGGCATGGTTTCAAATTTGCGCCGGTCTTGGGCGAAGCCCTGGCCGACCTGGCGACTGCCGGACACAGTGAATTGCCGATCGCCTTTCTCAATTGCCGCCGCCCGACGCTAAAGCGCGGCCCGGATTCCGCCGCGCGTTAACCCGACCGCCACGCGGTGGCGTCTATGCCGGTTCCGGTTTATCCTGCGAGCTGTCGCGCGCTTGCTGCGATGTTTGCCCCTGCCGGGGGTTTTCGTCCGTCGCACCGTTCGGATCGGAGTTTTCCAACAATATGAGGCTTCTCAGGCACCTGACTTTCCAGTTGGTCGTTCTCGTGTTGAGTGTGGTTGCGCCCTGGCCTGCCTTGGCTGCCGAACGTCTGGCCGTGCTGTTTCTTGGTGACCAGGGTCATCACCGCCCCGCCACAATCCAGGCGGCAGTTGCAGAGCACCTTCGCCCCTTGGGAATCGATTTAACCTATACCGACGACGTCGGACAGCTCGCGGCCGACAACCTCTCCCGCTACGACTGCCTGCTCATTTATCGCGACAGTGGCGACTTGCCCGTGGAAAACGAAGCGGCACTCGTATCCTACATCGAGAAAGGAAAGGGACTCGTCGCGGTTCATTGCGCGTCGCATTGCTTTCGCAACAGCGCCAAGTACACCGCACTAATTGGCGGCCGTTTCGCCCACCATGAATCGGGCGAATTTCGCGCCACAATCATCGACGCACAGCACCCGGCGATGCGCGGAGCCAAGAGTTTTACCAGTTGGGATGAGACGTACGTCCACAACGAATTATCCGACGATCGCCGCGTCCTCATGGTGCGTCAGAACGCAGGCGGGTACGAACCATACGCCTGGGTCCGCGAGCAAGAGGCCGGTCGGGTTTATTATACGGCGCTCGGCCATGATGAGCGCACCTGGCGCATGCCAGAGTTTCAGACGCAGCTGGCCACGGCCTTACGCTGGGCGGCCGGACGTGTGCAGGACGATCAATCGGCGCCTGAGTTCACCTCGGCCGGCGAGGGATTGCCAAACTACATAGCCGGCAAGAAATGGGGCACCGAAGGGGAACGTCTTGAACGCATGCCCAAGCCCTTGGCGCCGGCCGCGTCGCAACAGCATTGGCACATGCCCGAGGGCTTTCGCATCGAGCTTTATGCCTCGGAGCCTAACATCGGCAAGGCGATCGCCATGTCGTTCGACGGCCGAGGGCGCTTGTGGCTGGCGGAGAGCACAGACTATCCCAACACTTTGCTGGACAACCCGCACGAAAACGGCGCTGATCGCATTCGTATATGCGAAGACAGCGACGGCGACGGCTGCGCGGACAAATTTTCCGTCTTCGCCGATCGCCTGAACATTCCCACGAGCGTACTCCCTGTGCGCGGCGGCGCGATCGTCGCCGTGGCCCCTCACCTGCTGTACCTCGAGGACACCGACGGCGACGACCGTGCCGATCGCCGCACGATCTTGTTCACGGGCTTTGGCCGGCGCGATACGCATGCCGTGACCTCGAATTTGCACTACGGGCTCGACAATTGGGTTTATGCCGCGATCGGCTATAGCGGGGGCGAGATCAAGCTGCGCGAGACGGAACATAGTTTCAAGCAAGGGCTCTACCGCTTTCGTCCCAACGGGAGTGAATTCGAGTTTTTGACGTCCACCAGCAACAACACCTGGGGCCTTGGCATCTCCGAGGCAGGGGACATCTTCGCCTCGACGGCGAACAACGACCACAGTGTTTTCCTGGGACTGCCGAATCGTTATTTCGAAAGTGTGCGCGGCTGGCACGGCGCGGGGAGTAGCGGGATCGCGGACCACACCGAATACCATCCAATTGCCGAAGACGTGCGGCAGATGGATTGGCACGGTAAATTCACCGCCGCCTCGGGGCACGAGTTGTACACCGCGCGCCACTTTCCTCGTGAGTATTGGAATCGCGCCGCCCTGGTCTGCGAACCGACTGGCCATCTGGTGCACCTCGATTGGCTCGTCCCGCAGGGAAGCAGTTTCACGGCCCGCGAAGGATTTAACTTGCTGGCCAGCACCGACCCTTGGTCAGCTCCGATCGCCGCCCAAGTCGGCCCCGACGGCGCCGTGTGGGTGCTCGATTGGTACAACTACGTGATCCAGCACAATCCCACGCCGCACGGTTTTAAAACCGGACCGGGCAACGCCTACGAAACGACCTTGCGCGACCGCTCGCATGGACGTGTCTATCGACTGATCTACGGTGAGGGCGCTCCTCCCCCTGCCCCACGGCTGTCTCGCGACAATCCGGCCGAACTCCTAGTGGCTCTTGCCAATGACAACATGAGCGTCCGCTTGCAAGCCCAGCGTTTGCTCGTCGAGCGTGCCCAGCCGGATGTGGTTCCGGAACTGCTCAAGCTGGCGGCCGACGAGAAGCAGCCCGCGGGAGCCTTGCACGCACTCTGGACGCTCGCCGGGCTGCGCGATGTTGGCGCCGTTGCTCGCCATCCTGACCCGTTCGTTGCGGTGGCAGCGTCACGTCTAAAGAGCGAGTTCCCCGCGTTGCGTCGCGCCGGTTTGCAATTGCTGCCGCGGACCGCTGAGTCGATCAAAACCATCGTCAACGCAGGTTCGCTCGTCGACGCCGATCCGCAAGTGCGACTCACCGCGCTGCAGGCATTGTCCGAGATGCCTGCCTCGGCTGAGGGAGCCAAGGCCGTGGCCGCGTTCCTTGCTCGGCCTGAGACGGAACGTGACCGCTGGCTCCCCTTGGCAGCCACGGCAGCAGCGGCCCGAAATGGCGTTGAGTTTCTTAGCGAGGTGTTGCAGCTTGAGGGCCGGCCCCCCTCCCCTGCCCCGCTGGTCACAGCCGTGCGCGTGGTGACTGAGCATGTTGCGCGCGGCGAAACGCGATCGTCACTCCTGCCGCAGGTAGAAAAGTTGTCTCGCTGCGAGCCCGCGCTGGCAAGCGCCGTGGTCGCCGGCCTCAATGCCGGCTGGCCGGCGGACGCCCCCCCTGCAGCCGACGAAAAGCTGCAAGCAGAACTGGCCGGATTGCTGCGCCGGCTCCCCGGTTCCCAAGGCTTGCCTGTGATCACTTTGGCTGGTCGCTGGCAGGCGGCCGAAGGCTTGCATACTGTCGCGCAAGAGATGCAAGGCGAGCTGCTCAAAGAGGCGCTCGACAACGACCGTCCGGATCAGGCACGCCGAGCCGCGCTCGACGGTGCGCTGGCGCTAGGAGTATCGCCTGACATGCTTGATGAAATCGTCGCTCTGGTCACGCCGCGTGTGGCACCGCAGTTTGCGGAGGCTGTCCTGAACGCGTTGGGCGAATCGAACTCTCCCGAGATCGCCGCGGCAATGATACGCGGGTGGTCCACGTTTCCGCCCTCGTCGCAAGCCAAGGCCGCGGCGGTATTGCTCCGGCGCCCCGATTGGACGCGCGCGTTTTTGACCGCCCTCGATAGAGAGGAAATCCCGTTGGCCGGCCTCTCGGTCGAAATCGAACAGCGTCTGGCGCAACACCCGGACAAGGAGTTGAGTCAGCAGGCTCAGGCGATCCTCGCCCGTGGCGGTCGCCTCGCCACCGGTGACCGGCAAAAGGTGTACGAGCAATTGCGATCTTTGGCCACCGAAACGGGAGACGCGGCCGCTGGCAAAGTCGTGTTTGAAAAGAACTGCGCCAAGTGCCATCGCCACAGCGGAAAAGGGGGTAATGTCGGCCCGGACCTCACGGGCATGGCCGCTCGTAAACGTGCTGACATCCTGCTGGACATTCTCGATCCGAATCGTTCGGTCGAGGGAAACTTTCAGCAGTACAACGTCGTGACCGCCGATGGGCGCGTGCTCTCCGGCCTGCTGGCATCGGAATCGCGCACCACGATCGAACTTTTGGACGCCGAGGCGCGTCGACAAGTCATCTTGCGCGATGACATCGACCAGATCATCGGTTCAAAACTGTCCCTCATGCCCGAGGGCTTTGAAAAGCTGCCGCCCGAGGAGTTGGTAGATTTGCTGGCGTTTCTCGCGGCCCGCGGACGTTACTTCTCGCTGCCGCTGGAGAAGGCGGCCACGACCGTCAGTACGGTCGGTATGTTTCAGGATCGTAACGCCGAGGTCGAACGTCTGATCTTCCCGGATTGGAATCCGCGCACGCTATGCGGCGTGCCGTTCAACCTTGTCGATCCCCAGGGTGAACGCGCCCGAAACGTAATCATGTTGTACGGGCCACAGGGCGTCTTTCCGCCGCAGATGCCCCGCTCGGTGAGCATTCCCTGTAACGCTCCGGCCAAGGCGATCCATCTACTCAGCGGTGTCAGCGGCTGGGGCTATCCGCTGGGGCAAAAGGGTTCGTTGACTATGACAGTGCGACTGGTGTATGCGGACGGCCAGACCGAGGACCATCCCTTGCGTAACGGCGAGCATTTCGCCGACTACATTCGACAGGTCGACGTCCCCGGCTCGAAGTTCGCGGCCCGACTGCGCGAGCAACAGATTCGCTACCTGGAGATCGAGCCAGCCCGGCGCCTGGAAATCGAACACATCGAATTCATCAAAGGTGACGACGCCACGGCCCCTGTCGTGATGGCCGCCACGGTTGAGCTGCCGGAGTGATTCGACGCAGGACAAGAATCTCTACCACGAAAATACGAAAGCACGAAAAATGCGACGAGACCGATCATGAATCGTCGACTGACCTGATTGTGACCTGCCTGTTTCGTGATTTCGTGCTTTCGTGATCTCTCATACCGCGAAATTGAGAATCCGTGTTCTCATCCGGCCGCGTGTACTGGCGGCGCGGGGCGCTTCAGGCGGAAGAGGCCAAAGATTTCGTCCTGCGACAGTCCTAGGCGTGGCGTAGCCGCATCCGAAAAGATGGCGTCGAACAATTCACGCTTGTCACGCAACACCTGATCGATCCGTTGCTCGATCGTGTTGGGACTGAGGAACCTTGTCACAGTCACCGGTCCCGCGGCCCCGATTCGATGGGCGCGATTGATCGCCTGGTCTTCTACGGCCGGATTCCACCAGCGATCAAACAAGAAGACGTAACCGGCGAACTGCAAGTTCAGCCCGACACTTCCGGCGCCGTAGCTCATCAAGAGCACGTGCCGCTTGGGATTGTCGCGAAATTCGGCGAGTACCGCGTCGCGCTGGTTGGCGGGGACGCCCCCGTGATACTCAAGCGGCTTGTACCTGGCGAGTCGCTTATGCAGATTGCCGAGTGTCTCGACCCATTGGCTGAAGATCAACGCCTTTTGGCCGCTTGCGGCAACTTCCGCAATGTCGACCAGTAGCCGTTCGACCTTGGCGCTGGCGCCGGTGGCGGGATCGAAGTTGCAGATTTGCTTGAGCCGCAGCACCAATTCAAACACGTGCTGAATCGTGGCGGCGTCCCCCATTTCGGTCAGCCTCAGCACTCCCTCTTCCTCGGCCAGCCGATAACTTTCGCGGTGCTCGGAGGTCAGCTCAAGGTCGGCATCCCGGAATAATTTCGGCGGCAAATCAGAGAGAACCTGCGACTTCGTACGGCGCAGGATATAGTCCCCCGCGAGCCTTCCCAGGCGTCGCGGCTTCATGCCGGGGTTCAAATGTCCCGGCCGTAGAAAGTCGAAGATGCCCACCAGGTCGTCGGTGCTATTCTCCACCGGGGTTCCGGTCAAAGCCCAACTCCGTGACCGCGAGACGGCGCGGACCACTTGCGATGTACTGCCCGAGCGATTCTTGATCCGTTGCGATTCGTCGAGCACCATCAGGTCGAAATGCAAAGCTGAATCGGTGACGATGTCTGCATCGCGCCGCAGAATCTCGTAGTTCGCCAACACGACCGGGGCCTGTCTCTTATACACATCTGACGCTGCCGACGATCGCA
>CAMFLN010000143.1 GCA_945957305.1 uncultured Planctomycetaceae bacterium
AACATGTGCTCTCCCTTGCAGCCAGCCACGCTGCGCCTTGCGCTGTCCCATCTGGACGAGCTGAATTTTGCCGTCGATCATAGTTTCAATGATTTGACGGGTTATAGCCATCTCCTCGTCCGTGCCTCCATTGGCCGCTAACACAAGTGTAAGGTTGAGGTTGCGAATGAGGGTGCGCACCTCTTCTTCCGTTGGAATCCGAATAAGATCTGCGCCGGCCGCCTCCAATTCGGCAATCTTCGCAGCGAGGCCTTCGCGCTGGCGGCGTAGATCACGTAGACGTTTCGCCGATTCGACTTGGTCGCTTTCGGAATCGCCGGGATTACGACTGGTGAAGTCGATCGCCTTTGTGAGTTTTTCCAATTCACGGTGAAGCCGCTGTAATTCTTCAGGATCCTGTCGTTGTAAGGCTTCCACTTCTTGCCGGCATGCGGCTATGACGGCGTCCACGAGGTCGTGATCGTCTCGAACAAGATCAGCGAGAACTGCGCAGGTCCTGTCGAGCGCAAGCCTTCGATTAAGGAGTGTGAATAGCGGTCGTTCTTCGGCCGGTAGTCGTTGGCAGTGGC
Organism: uncultured Planctomycetaceae bacterium; assembly: GCA_945957305.1. Taxonomy (GTDB): domain Bacteria; phylum Planctomycetota; class Planctomycetia; order Pirellulales; family JACPPG01; genus JACPPG01. The sequence continues at coordinate 570 of CAMFLN010000143.1, forward strand.
TGCAAAACATTGACCGTCCGTTTGGGCCACCAACATAGAGATTGTGGTCGTGCGTTGGGCAGACAAATAGTCCATTCAGTAATTTTGGCCGTGACTTGCGTTCACCATCCTTTGGAGGACGTCCCCCGCGGTTTCGTTCGTTACTGAGGCGAATCTGCGCGGCGTACCACAATTTGTCGGGAATGATGCGTAGGGCTTCAACCTGCATCGACTTGAGGGGCATGTCCCGTTTGTACTGCCGAACATAATCCTCCTCGGGTAGGAATACGGCTTCGAACACTCCGTATCGCCATTCGCCCCGATATCGCGTGTTACGGAGGATCGTTCGCACCGCGAGTCGAGTCCAGCTGTCCGTGCTGCACTTTGGTGGCAACGGTGTATTTGGTTGGGCGTTCAGCCGTCGAATGATTTCATTAATCGTGAGCCGGTCGTTGACATACCAGCGGAAGATCTGCGCCACGACCTTCGACGTTGTGGGATCAATAATGATACGTCGCTTCGGTAGGTTTCGTTTAGTAACCTGACCGGGAATGGGTTCGCCGTCGTAACCGTATGTCAACGTCCCGAACACGATCCGTCGTTCTAGAAGCCCCTCATGGGCTGAACGGATATTGGAGACATGCACGGTGACGACAAATTGATCGACTAGCGACTGGGCTGCTAACAGCTGCTCCCAGCCTTGTTTGTCGTCGGTGTCCACGCCCGACTTGACGAAGACGCATCGAATGCGCAATCCCTTGTGCACTGCGTCGACAAAGGCGAGGGTGCGGTAGGTTTTCCGGAACAGCCGGCTGGTCGAGAACAACAAGAGAGCCTGCACCCGCTTCGCATGCAAGATGGACCTTAGTTCTTCCAGTCCAGGTCTCAGGAGCTTTGCACCACGGACGGCCGTATCGAAAAAGATGAACTCGCGAGGCACGTGGATGCCAAGTTTTTCAGCCTCCTCAAGAATTGTCCGGATCTGGTCGACGACCGAGTCCTGAAATTTGGTGCTATAACGGGCGTAGGCCGCGCCGATTGATTTGGCTTGCTCTCGGGACAGTCGGCGTGCATGCTCGGAATAAAGCTCATCGATTTCTCGGTTTGTTCGATCGACGACCTCTTGATAGTCACGCTGGATCTCCTCCTTGGTCCGCCGACCTTGTCGGGATCGTGAACTTACCGCAAATCCTCGTGAAGGGAGAATCGATAGTCGATCCGCTTCCTTGACCGAGTAGTCCGGTACTATCGACTCGAGCAAGTCGTGATGGTCGGTTTCGTAGGTCATGGAATTCCTTTCTGATTTACAGGCGTTTGCTTGCCGAACTTGGCTTGCCTGGCTTCCAGCCACTTGCGGCGCGTCACCACCTCGCCTGTACGACAATTCAGAATCTATGCGCGCCACCAAGCAGTCGAGTGCAAGCGCTTCCATGCGCTTTGGGACTAGGGGCAGCCAGTGCGTTCGACTCTCGAGGGAGTCAGGCGCGGGAGAAGGTGTGGGATTGCAAGGCCGAGGCCCACCGGCGCCGGCGTAGAGACCCCACACTGATGAGCCACGTGCAGGCAAGATCAGTCAAGCACGTAGTGACGCGTTTATCCCACCGCATGAACGTTTGTCCCAGTGGGACAAACGAGATGAGGATAGGTGAGAACCCCTGATGACAGGTGGCTACAGAGTATCTTCCTCAACTCGTTTGCGATGCAATGGTTGCGAGCACAACCTCAAAGTCTGCAATTATTTGCAGCGCGAGGTCAGGAGATTCCTGTCCTCTCCGCTAAGTTATTTAGTCACAATCAGTTGCGAGTGGCTTGGCATGACGAAAATGATGTCCCGCCAGGTGTTTCGCTGGATTCGTGTGACTTCCCGCTGTTGGTAGCGAGTTCCAGCACGGCTCCCATTTTGTGCGTTTTGAGCACCGTTCTGTGCGCCAGTTTTCTTCGGCGCAGCGACCGCCCGCTATTCGTCGGCGTCGGTCACTTGCCAGCAAGGCTTCGTGGTGGGAAACCATGAACCTCGATCGCAGTCGGGCACTCCGGGCAGCGGGCAGGCTTACAACTCCACTTTAAGCCTGGGCCGGTTGGCCGCTTCGTGAAAAGCTAGCCGACAAGAACACGGGCAATCTGACGCTCCAGAGCGGTCCCGGGGAGATCGGGGTAATTGCGACGAAGGTAGTGGCTTCCACGTGGCGAGGAACGTTCTCCGCAACGGAATGGTGAGCACCGTATGGTGCCGCATGAGTGAACCAATTGCGGCGCCAAAAGCGGCGTAGCAAAACGAAAAAATGGCGGGTTGTTCCGGTTGACTCTGCCCGGCGTGCTGTTTGGCGCGGAGCGTCTCGCGTCTGTTTCCCAAGCCCACCCGAATGCGGCCAGAGGCTGCGCCGCTTGTCAGGAAATTCGGTTGTGGGAACGCGAAAACCGCGACAGTACAATTGAGTGTTTACGTTATTCTCGCGAAGCACGTGACTTGTCGAACATCTATGGGCAGCCCAACAGACATTGGATCAATGGAGAATGCCGGCGCCCCGTCATCGTCCACGAACGATTCCTTGTCAACGTCGCAGCGATCTGCGCTATTCTCTTCGCCCTTTCCCAGGGGCCCGCTCACGGCCTTGCTCGTGTTGGCCTGTGCCGTTCCGCTCGCCTACTCGTTTTACACCGACCACATTTGGGAAGATTCGTTCATCACTTTGCGGCACAGTGAGAACCTGTTGCGCGGAGATGGACTGGTCTTCAATCCGGGCGAACGAGTACACGGCTTTACGTCGCCGATCAATGTTCTGCTCCTGGCAGTGTGCAGTTTGTTGACAGGCCAGACATCCTACGTTGCTACGTTTTGGCTCTATCGCTTGCCGTGCATCGTGGCTTTTGTCGCTGGTTGTGTGTTGGTCGCCCGTCGCCTTTGGGCGCAGACGCCGACTCATCCGTTACTTTGTGCAGGCGCGTTCAGCCTGCTTTACGTTTTCGATCTGAAGATGGTGGCGTTCAGTACCAACGGCATGGAGACCGCCTTCATGCTGTTGTTTCTTGGTGGCGCGCTGTCGCGGCTGAACCTCGAAGATCCTTCGCCGTGGATGGCACGGGGACTGTACTGGGGGGGCCTGATGTGGAGTCGGCCCGACGGTTGCGTCTATATCGCCGCGCTGACGGTGGCCGATCTGCTGTTTTCGCCAGGCGTGCGCGGCACGCTGCTGGCTTCGCTTGCCAAAAGCGCATTGCTCTGCGCCGTTGTTTACTTGCCCTGGTTTGGTTTTGCCTGGTCGTACTATGGTTCACCGATTCCGCAGACCGTGATCGCCAAAGGGCCAGCGGAGTTGGGCATCGGCCAGCGGATCGCGGGCGCGTTCGACTTTTTCCTGTTCATGGAATGTGCCAAGTCGGCCTTTTGCCCGATTTATGGATCATTCGATGAAGGGAGATGGTTGGATAATCCGCTGGCACTAGGGTTGTTGAACTTCCTGTCACGCGGCGCCAGCATGTTCTGCCTGATCTATTGGATGTTTCCGGTGAAAGATCGCTGGGGACGAGCGGCATCGCTCTGTTTTGTGTTCATCACGTTGTACTTTACGTTTATGCGGTTTCCCTCGCCGTGGTATCTCCCGCCGGCGACGTTGCTCGCCCTGGTGGCACTTACATGTGGGGTCTTTGAGCTGTCGGAAGTATCACTCGTCCGGTCTCCCACAGTTCCCCAGGGGCGATTGCACCCCTTGGCCTATGTCGTGCTCGTCCTGTTGATAGGCGGCCAGATAACGTTGTGCGCGTTGAACGCTCTGGAAATGCGGATCCGTCAAACGGAAATCGAAATGGGGAGCCGCTACGAGATCGGCATGTGGCTGCGCCATCACGGCCGGCCCACCGAATCTGTGTACCTCGAACCGCTCGGTTACGTCGGCTATTTCAGCGGTATGCACATGATCGATTGGCCGGGTCTGGTTGCGCCGCAAGTCGTGAAGATGCGTCGCGAGCGACAGATTGGTCAATTCGCCATGATCTTCGCAATCCGCCCCGACTGGGTTGTGCTGCGGAAGCGAGAACTGGAATTATTTGGTCCGCTGCGTGAGCAACTGGACCGCGACTACGCGCTGGAGAACGTGTTTGACGCGACTCGTCAGCTAGAGCAGCATCGCTTGATCCCAGGCAAGTCTTTTCTATATGTCGACGCCGTGTTTGGCGTGTTCCGCCGGCGCGACCTGCGAACGGATGATTTCCGCTACTGACGCCGCGCCGAGCAAAACGCGGTAGAACGACCTAGCGACCGCTGCGCAGCGCGATGACGAAAGGGCCATGTTCGTCGGCGATGTGATAGGAATGCCGCTTGATCAGTGCGCGGAGCAGACGCAGGTCGCCCGACAACTCCGACGAGTCAGGCGCCGCATTGGCCACAGCGACCCAATCCCTCAGGGTGACGATCGCGTCGGGCGGGCTGGCGAGGTATTCTTCGATGATCGTCTCCAGAGGCTTCGGCAAGGCCCGGACCCACGGGTCCCGCAACTGGATCATCCACTCGAACGTGTTTGCCGGCCGCAGTCGCGAAGCGAATTGAACTGCTTCGATCTGATCTCCCCCGCAAACCAACAACGTGCCCTCTGCCGGCGCCAAGCGATCCGCGGATGCGGCAAGATCGGAGTACACGCGATACCTGGGAGCGACGATTTCGCAAACGATCACCTGGAGGATGGTCGCCGGCACCACGGCCAGCCCGAGCGTGATTGTCAATCGCCAGGCGATTGACAATGCCACCTGGCTGATCCGTTGTACCCCTAGGCCGATGAGTAATGCCACGTAAGGAAAGCTGCTTTCCCAGTAGTGGTAGTGGCCGCGCATCGTGCAACTCGTCGCCAGCACACCGGCGGCAAGCGTCACCATCACCAGCGTTGCCTGGCGGCGTCCGTACATCGCCAGACTAGCGAAAAGAGCGGCAATGAACACGAGCGGACTCGCAAACGCATGCCACCAGAGCTGTAAAAGCTGCGCGAGATTGCCTCCGGCGGCAAACGAGCGAGGGTAGACAAACACCGTCCACAGATAGGCGCTCACGTCTCCGGCCCACGCTACCAGGCCCAGCACGGGAAGCCAAGCGATCAGGCCTCCCAACAGCATTATGCCGAGGGCAAGCAGCAAAGCGCGCGGAGAACTTGTGGCGAGCCAGACCGCCAGTATCGGAATCAATAAGCAGAAGATCGTGTTTTGTCGGACATGAAACGCCAGGCAGGCCAGCGCGCCTGCGAGCAGGCATTGCCCGAAGGAATATTTCCGGGCGCGATAAATTTGCAGTCCGACGACCAGGCTGCCGGCGACCAACACATTCGAGAACATCTCGGTCGACGGCCAATAGTAGTCCGCATGCGTCATCGGGAACAAAGACACGAATAACACAGTGGCCAACATCGCGGGCGCACAGCCGCGAAACGCGTGTGCGTACAGACCGCCGGTGATCGCGATGCACAGGCCGGCCAGACTGGCAATTGCCGTAATCGAGCGAGGCGCGACTAGCTGAGGCAGGCCATACCCCACATAAGCCAACGGCGGTTTGTCCTGCCAGGTTTCCGTGTACAAACGCCGCCCCGACAAGATTTCCTTGGCAACCTGAGCGTAGATGAAGGGGTCGGAGTTCGCGGTGAACTTCGCCATGTATCCGTACAACAGCGGCGGCGTGAGCAGCAAAGCCGCTAGTGACGCGGTGACTGCCGGCCACAGCCAGGACTTTCCGGCCGGCGTTGACGGAACCGTCTGACCCGAGATCGCCCCATCGATTTGCAAGGGCTGCCTTTCGCGATAGGACTAATGGCGCTGTTGGCGTTGCGGAGAGAGGGCCGACAAGGTACCACGGTTAATCGCTGCACGGCGATCGCAAGCACCCGTCATCGCAAGGATTTTCGCGACCCACCTCGAGTAGCCATGCTAATCAACGCTGTGAGGCCAAGCTAGTCCGAGTCGGCCATGCATGGGGTCAGGCGCTAATGCATGAATCCACGTGGAGCATGAACCAACGTCCCCGACAGTCCAGCAAGAGTGCTCGACCGACCGAGCGCTTTCCGGCGTTGCTGTGGCTTGCAATGCGCTGTGGCAGCAGCGGTGGGACATTGAGCACAGCTCGGACGCACGTGGTCCTGCTTGAAGATCGTTTGCTCAGCCGTTAGGCCGGGGGCGGGTATTCGTCCAGGGGCCATTCCGAGTTGCTCGTCGAGGGTGGCGGACCTAGAAGTCCTGCGGTCACGTCCCGCCAAAAATAACCTTCCGGTCGAATCCCGGTCAGGAAATAGGCACCAAGAATCTTTCGTACGTCAGCGATGGTCAAAACCTCACTGGTGCGGACTTCTAGATTCCCATCGCAGATCGGAATCTTCGTCGTGTCGACCGTCAGTGGCTCATTACCGGCAACCACATGGCAAAACGGCTCTCCCCAATCGCGAGCTTCGACAGTGTACAGACCGTTGCTTCCTCCAGCTTGCATGTAGTCATGTGACGGCTTGGCAACGATGACAAACCATCGATGAATATTAATTCGATCGATGGCCTCCAGCAGGTCGTCGATGCCTGTCGCCTCATATTCAAGCTCAGTGAAAACTTTCAGCTTCATGCCGTGCGGATTGCCTCGACGCCTCATTGCCATCACCTCGAATTTCCGCGTAACCGGTCAG
>CAMFLN010000144.1 GCA_945957305.1 uncultured Planctomycetaceae bacterium
GGAATCGTCAGTTGGTCGACCTCGCGAACCACGGGCACGACCAGGCCCCGTTCGGCATCGACGGCCACGCCGATGTTCACGTACTCTTTGTAGACGACCTGGTTGTTTTCCAGATCGAGCGACGCGTTCAAGAGCGGGTGCAGCTTAAGCGACTGCGCCACGGCCTTCATCACGAAGGCCATCATCGTCAGTTTGATTTCCGAGCCCATGTAGTCGGCAATGCTGCCCTTGCGGATGCGTTCCAGCTCGGTGATGTCGGCATCGTCGAAGTTCGTAACGTGCGGAATCGTCGAGTGCGATCGGGCCATGTTGGCCGCGATCGTCTTGCGAATCTTCGTCAACGGCTGCTTGCGGATGCAGCCGTACGAATCCTGGTCCTCGACGCCGTCGGGCATGTTTTGCCGGTTGGGCGTCACCTTCAGGATCGGCGACGAGTGACGCACCGCGGAAACAATGTCTTCGCGCGTGATGCGTCCGCCGGGGCCCGAACCCGTGACGCGACGCAAGTCGACGCCTAACTCGCGCGCCAGCCGCCGTGTCGAAGGACCCGCCGGCGCTGCCACGGCTTCCCCGCTACCATGCTCGGTATCCGCATGCACAGTGCTCTTGGCCGGTGCGCCACCGTTCTGCGCGGGCGCGGCAGGTTTCGCAGCGGCAGCTTTGGGCGCCGCCGTCTTGGCCGGCGCCGGCTTGCTGGCGGGCGCTTCAGCCGCTTCCTCGACTTCAGCTTCGTCTTGCTCTTCCGGAGCGGCTGCGGCGGCCGGGGCTTTTTCGGCCGCAGGCTTGGCAGGCGGCTTGGCCTCGCCATCTTTCGCGCCCGCTCCGGTAGCGGCTTCGATCGACAGCAGCAAAGTGCCGATCGGTACGGTCTGCCCAGGCTGCACGTGAATCTTCGACACCTTGCCGGCGTGCGGGCAGGGGATCTCGACCGTGGCTTTGTCGGTTTCCAGCTCGATGACGTTCTGATTGGCCTGGATCGTGTCCCCTTCGTGCACCAGGACGCTCAACACGTCCCCCGAATCAACATTCTCGCCCAGGTCCGGCAGTTTGAACTCGATGGCCATCAGTATCTCGTCTTCCGTTCGGTGTCGTCGTCTTCCTTGAGAACTCGTCCTTTTAATTCCCCTTCCTGCCAGGGAGGGCCGGGGGGAGGGGCACGCGTTCATTTCGTCAGGCGCACGTCGCCTGCAGAATTCTAGCTTAAGCGGTCCAGGGATCGACTTTCTCGCGGTCGACGCCCAGGTCGTGGATGCTTTGGGCCACCAGCGACTTGTCGACGAGGCCCCGTTCCGCCAACTGGTAGAGCGACGCCACCGTGACGAGCTCGGCGTCGATCTCGAAGTGGCGCCGCAGCGCTTCGCGGTCGGCGCTCCGCCCCAGACCGTCAGTCCCCAGGGCAAACAGGCTGCCGGGGATCCACGGATCGATCTGCTCGGACACCGCGCGGACGTAGTCGCTCGTGGCGATGAACGGTCCTTGCACCCCTTCCAGAACATTTTCCAAGTAACTGCGCCGCGGCGTCTCGGTCGGGTGCAGCATGTTCCAGCGGCGAGCTTCTTGCGCCTCGGTGCGCAGTTGCTTGTAGCTGGTCACGCTCCAAGCCGTGCTGGAAATATCGTACTTCTCGGCCAGGATGTTCTGCGCTCGTAACGCCTCGCGCAGGATCGAACCGCTGCCGAACAACTGTACGTGCGGCCGATTGTTCCCCACGTCGCGCGTCGACACCTTGTACATGCCGCGCATGATGCCTTCTTCACACCCCTCGGGCATGTTGGGCATCAGGTAGTTTTCGTTGTGGATTGTGATGTAATAGAGCGCGTCCTGCTTCTCTTCGTACATGTGCCGCATACCTTCGAGCACGATGTAGGCCGTCTCGTAGGCATAGGCCGGGTCGTAGCAGCGGACGGTGGGATAGGCCATCGCGAACAAGTGGGTATGACCGTCTTGATGTTGCAGTCCTTCGCCGTTGAGCGTGGTGCGCCCGGCGGTGCCCCCCATCATGAATCCCTTGGCCCGTTGATCGGCCGCGGCCCAGACCAGGTCGCCGATGCGCTGGAAGCCGAACATCGAGTAGAAGATGAAGAACGGAATCATGTTGATTCCGTGCGAGCTGTACGCAGTGCCGGCCGCGATGAACGACGACATTGAACCAGCTTCGGTGATCCCTTCTTCCAGAATCTGGCCGTCCTTGGCCTCTCGGTAGTAGAGCACCGTCTCTGAATCGACCGGCTCGTAGAGCTGCCCCGTGTGGGCGTAGATACCGCATTGCCGGAACAAAGACTCCATGCCGAAGGTGCGCGACTCATCAGGCACGATCGGCACGATGTACTTGCCAATTTCCTTGTTGCGGAGCAGCCGGCCGAACATCCGGACGAAGGCCATCGTCGTCGAAACTTCACGATCGCCACTCGACTCGAACGACTCGGGAAAGGCGTCTTTCCGCGGAATCGTCAGCGGTGGTTGCTCCGTGCTGCGGCTTGGCACAAAGCCGCCGAGAGACTTGCGCCGCTCGCGCAGGTATTCCATTTCGGGGCTATCTGCGGGGGGCACGTAGAACGGCGCCTTCGAGACATCTTCGTCCGAAATCGGAATGCCGAAGCGCGTGCGGAATTCGCGCAGCTCGACTTCGTTCAATTTCTTCTGCTGATGCGTGACGTTGCGCCCTTCGCCGGCCTCGCCCAGTCCGTAACCCTTGATCGTCTTGGCCAGGATGACCGTCGGTTTGCCTTTGCATTCCGTGGCGGCCTTGTAAGCGGCGTAAACCTTTTCCGGATCGTGCCCGCCGCGGCGCAATCGCTTCAGCTTCTCGTCCGACAGATGCGCAACCATCTCCTCCAGCTCGGGGTATTTGCCGAAGAAGTGCTCGCGAATGTAACTGCCGGGACTGACCACGTATTTCTGATACTCGCCGTCGACGACCTCGCCCATGCGTTGCACGAGCAGACCTGATTCATCGCGCGCGAGCAATGGATCCCAATCATCTCCCCAAACAACTTTGACGACGTTCCATCCAGCGCCGCGGAAGGCTCCCTCCAATTCCTGGATCATCTTGCCGTTGCCGCGGACCGGTCCGTCGAGCCGTTGCAAATTGCAGTTGATCACGAACATCAGATTGTCGAGCTTCTCGCGCGAGGCGAGCGTGATCGCGCCGAGAGATTCCGGCTCGTCGCACTCGCCGTCCCCCATGAAGCACCACACACGCGACGAACTGGTGTCCTTGATGCCACGGTCGGCGAGATACTTGTTGAACCGCGCCTGGTAAATGGCCATGATCGGCCCCAGCCCCATCGACACCGTGGGGAACTGCCAAAAGTTCGGCATCAACCAAGGGTGTGGGTAACTCGATAGGCCTCCCCCCGGCGGCAGCTCCTGGCGGAAACGGGTGAGCTGCTCCTCGGTCAGACGCCCTTCGAGGAAAGCGCGGGCGTAGATGCCCGGCGAGGCGTGCCCCTGGAAGTAAATTTGGTCGTTGCCGTGGAAGAAGTGGTTGAATGCCACTTCGTATAGCGTGGCTGCCGAGGCATAGGTCGAAATATGCCCACCGATGCCTGGGTGGTCGCGGTTGGCGCGCACGACCATCGCCATGGCGTTCCAGCGGATGATGCTCTTGATGCGCCGTTCGATCTCGCGATTGCCAGGGTAAATCGGCTGGCGATCGGCGGGGATCGTGTTGACGTAAGGGGTATTGAGCGAGAATGGGAGCTCAACCCCCTGGCGATAAGCTGCCTCGTCCAGCATCGACAACAGGTAACGGACCCGTTCTGGCCCTTTATTGTCCAGGACGTATTGCAACGATTCGAGCCATTCGGCCGTCTCGGCCGGGTCGACGTCGCCGCCTTGGGAATTGATGATTTCTGCCTGAGCCATGAAGCCGACCTCCCTGGGGCCCGCGGAGTGGAATCCGGGGTCCTTGTTTCGTTCCTAAAATCTTAGGCCATCATTCGTTGGGTTCTGTCCGGCACACCCGGCGGAGCGGGTCCACCTGGTTCGAGCAGAAACACGGCTTGGGCGGGCGATGAGGGCCTGACCGAGGGCGCGGCGCGTCACGTATAGGCTGCGAAATCTCCTTCCAGGCGAAGGTGTTGCGCTCGACGGTCCGGCACCTATTATCCGGAGCCCCCGGCCTCCAGTAAAGACCAGCGGTCCGGGGGAGTCGTCGCGCGCCGGCCGGCAGGCGTGCGGAAAGCCGGCAGCCATCGGCTCTTGTTTATCCACTCCCCACCGGGCGCACAAGCCCCACCTTACGGTCATGTCAGGGGGGACAGCTTGAGGAGCCCCGTTCGCGGACAGGCAATCCCTCGGGGGCGACAAGCTTCGGCTGACGTTTTACTCCGCCCCACAAAGAGATCGCCGGCGTGCGTTGCAATCCCCCGGGGCGCGGCCGAAAATGGCACTCGAATTTTCGATAGTGCGCCATCATCGACAGCAGTGACCTCGGAGAATCGTCAGGTGCGATCCCTTCCACGCTTCGCAAAATGGGCTGCACTGTTTCTGTGTTTGCTTCCTGTCGGCCTGGCGACTGCCGCCGACGAAATGGCACAGCGCATCGAGGCCGTGATCGACGCTGCGGAGTTCAAGCACGCGCATTGGGGAGTGTTGGTTGTCGATCTCGACACGGGCGCAACGCTGTATGAGCGCACGGCCGATAAGTTGTTCGCGCCGGCCTCGACCACGAAATTGTTCTCGGTCGCGGCCGCGCTCGACACGCTCGGCGCGGACTTCGTGTTCGAAACACCCGTCTATGCCCGCGGTGAAATTGACAAGCAAGGACAACTGCACGGCGACCTGGTGCTAGTGGCCAGCGGCGACCTGAGCATGGGAGGCCGAACGGACGAGCAAGGACACATCGCCTTCGTCGACTCGGACCACACATACGCCAACTTCAGTCGGACGGCCGATATCACCAAGCCCGATCCGCTTGCGGGGCTCGATAGCCTGGCCCAACAGGTTCAAGCCGCAGGTATCAAGCACATCGATGGCGACGTCCTGGTCGACGCGCGCTTGTTCGATTCGGCTCATGGCACCGGTAGCGGCCCGAGTAACCTGACGCCGATCATGGTGAACGACAACCTGGTCGACGTGCGAATTACGCCGACCGAGGTGGGCCAACCGGCCAAGATCGAATGGCGTCCGCAGACCGCGGCCGTCCGCGTCGATGTCCAGGTCGACACCGTCGCGGCGGACGAAGAGACTCATGTCGATATCGACAGTCCGAGCGAGGACGTGATCATCGTACATGGTCACATCGCGGCCGGGGCCAAACCGCTGGTGCGCATTTACGAAGTCTCGGATCCACCATCCTTCGCCCGCGCTTTGCTGATCGAGGCGCTGCGACGCGCCGGCGTATCCGTCCCTACTTCGCCGCTCGAGTCGAATGACGAAGATGATTTACCCGATCGCGACCAATACACCTCGCTCCAGCGCGTGGCCCTGCTTCGCTCGCCCAGTTTTGCCGAATCGGCGAAGCTGATTCTCAAGGTGAGCCACAACCTGCACGCGAGCACCCTGCCGCTGTTGCTGGCCGCGCGGCATGGCGAGCGCACGCTGGCCGAAGGCTTGCGCCGGCAACACGATTTCCTGGCTAAGGCCGGGGTCGAGGTCGACTCAATCTCATTCGGCGGTGGGGCCGGCGGCGATCGTGCGGACTATACGTCGCCCCGCGCGACAGTACAGTTGCTGCGCTACATGGCCACGCGTCCTGATTTCGAGGTTTATCGCGCGGCGCTCCCGATCTTAGGAATCGATGGCACGCTGGCCACTTCGGTGGGGCCTGACAGCCCGGCACGTGGCAAGGTGCAGGTCAAAACGGGCACGCTCGTCTGGTCCAACACGATGAACGGCACCATGATGCTCAATAGCAAGGCGCTGGCCGGCTACGGCACGACCAACGCCGGTCGCCGAGTCGCCCTGTCGCTGGTCGTCAACCAGGTGCAAATCCCCAAAGCCGAAGAGCGCGAACGCATCGGCCAGGTGTTGGGCAAGCTGTGCGAGATCATCATCGACGACAAACAATGATAAACGGCACTCACTGACTGCGCCGGCCGTTTCATCGTTCATCATTTCTGCAAGTATTTCTTCGGCACTTCGGCCCCGGCCACGTAGTTGAGCTTGCCGAGCTTACACATCTGGTAGACGTTGATGCGAAAATCGGGGCAAGTGCTGACAAAGCAATACGCATCGGTCGGTGTAAAACCGTAGTCGGTAATCAGCCAGTCCATCAGGTTCACCGTGGCCGTTTCGACAGCCACTTCGAGCGGTCGAAACGCGTGCACAGACACGATCGAGTCGGGCTTTTCGATCCGCATCCAGGCGAGGCGTTTCTGCTTGATCAGATCGAGCTTCAGCCGCACCGTGGATTTTGTTTCGGCCGCGGTACCGGTGAACTCGGTATCCCCCTGGCTGGCATGCACGTCCCCGAGGTAAAAGAGCGCGCCGGGATGAAACACCGGCAAGTAGATGCGGTTGCCCGGCGCCGCGTCGCGAATGTCGAGGTTTCCGCCCCACTCTCCCTGCCCGTCTACGCTGGTCGTCACCTCGCGATCGGGCGCCACGCCCAGCGTGCCGACAAACGGCGTCAAGGGCCAGGTGATCCGCTCGTTGAAGTGCAGTGTGCCGTCGCGCATTGTGCGACTTTGGCCGGGCGTGTGTCGAAAGATGCGCGTCGTGAAATCGCTCGAGAGTTCCGGCCAACGGGTCGATTCTCCGAGTGGTCCGCGGCGCGGACCCACGGCGATCCAGGAATAGTCGTCGACCACGATTTCCTCAATCGAAACGACCAACACGTCGCCGCGCTGTGCCCCCTGTACGAAGACGGGACCGCCAATCGGATTGGCCAGGGGTGGAAATCGATCAAAGCCCGGTCGCTTCGCCGGAATCGCTTTGTCTGCTTCGCTGCGAAAGTAGCCGGTGCTGGCGTCGTACGTTTCAATCTCGAACGTTTCGCCCGGCTGGACTGTCAGCAGCGGGCTGTCTTGATAGTTGAATGCATACTTACGGGCTTGCTCGCGTTCGATGCGTTGCACGATTCCCCCTCCTGATAAGGCTGCCAAATCGAGTAGCGACGACCGCGTCAGGCGCAATCTCGCACGATACTTCGCACACAACATCCGGGGGCGTCCCCAAGAGATAAGCGGGGACCGTCAGAGCAGGAGCTGTCTCTTATACACATCTCCGAGC
>CAMFLN010000145.1 GCA_945957305.1 uncultured Planctomycetaceae bacterium
GTGCAGGCCGTCGGCATCGATTGTGACAGAAAGCTTGGACGCTGGAGAGGGGATATTTGTGGCGCGGAGCACCGTGGCAGGCCAATCCAGGTTGCGCGCTGCCAACTCGCGACGCAATTCGACCAGATCCCACACACGCCCCGGCGATTTGTCATCATGCGAAAACGCGATCAACCGCTGTTGATCGGGCGTAAACGCGATCATCGAAGCGCAGCTTAAATCCGCGTGTGCGACTTGCGCCCAGTCTTGGCCCGTTTCAGGATCGACGAGACGTAAAACGCCCGTGGGTTGGCCAATCGCCAAGGCGCGGCTGTCGGGCGAAAAGCAGACGGCCAATCCGTTGGGTGTAGTTCCCACCGCGTTGCAGCGACGCGCCTCCTGCCAGTCGCTGGTCCGCCAGAGCGTTACGCCATCCGGAGTCGCCGCGAGCCAGCGGCCATCGGGGCTGAACTGAACGACCCCTGTTCGGCCGATCGGAAGCTCTTTAACCGCTGTGCCGGCGTCGGTTTTCCAAACCGTGGCCCCCCCCTCGGACCAGTTGGCAATCGCCGCATACTGGCCGTCGGGGCTGACCGCCGCCATGCGGGCGTCGCCGGTGGTGGAGATTGTCTGTGACTCTGCCGCACCCGATCGCACGATGTTCCAGGCTGCCCGCTCTTCGAATAACAAGACGTCGCCGTCGCTACTGGCGGCCAAGCTGTCGGGCTGCCCCGTGCCAAGCAGCTTCACGGCCGGACCATAGTGGCGCAGCCCGTTATCGGCCTCTGCCAGTGGCAAGCGAAAGAGGCCGCGACGGGAGCCGACAATCAGGTTTCCCGACTGATCAAACAGGGCCGACACATGTTCTCCCAACATGGTGGCGAGTGAACAATTCGTCTCCAGATCCCAGAGTTGCAACCCCTGCTCGCCGCTGAGCGCGATCAAGCGATTATCTGGCGCGGCAGCGACGTGCATGCAGATGCTCAGCGCGTCTGGCCCACTGAAAGCCAAGGACTGACAGCAGCCTTCGACTAATTCCCAAACTTCGACACCACGCGCCGTGGGATGCAACAACTCCAGATTGCCCTTCGTCCGTTGACGAAGGGCCGTCACGTCAAAAGCGCGCGCTTCCCAGAGCAGTTGCCCGGCGGGCACGTCCCAGGCCATCAGCTTGCGATCCCACAGCGTGTAGCTGAGCAGGTAGGTTCCGTCAGCGGTGAACTGCAATTGCGTGGGGAAACCGCGATGCCGATACTCGCGCACGTGCCGGCGCGCTTCCCAATCCCACAACTCGACCGCCCCCGCTCTTTCCCAAACGGCCAGGTGAGCGCCATCCGGATGCCAGGCGACTAGCGAGACGTTGGAATCGAAGGCCCCCAATTTCGCGCCACTGGCGCTGTCGATGATCTGCACCTGGCGATCTGTGGCCACGGCAATGCGTCCGGTCGCGGCGTGAATGCTCATCGGCGCCGTCACCGGCTCGTCGAGCAGGTTGCGCACCGTCGCCCCTGATTTGAGCACGATGAGACGCGCCCCCGCGACGCCCCCGACCACAGCATGTTGGCCATCGGGCAGAAACGCGAGAAACTGATCCCCGGCTACATCCCAAGCGACCTGCGGCGGCAGAGCGCTCATGCGCCACACCCGCGTCCCCTGCTGGCTGGTCGCGGCGAGGTACTGCCCATCGGGGGAAATGACCGGATAGGCTCCCTCGGCGAAATGCGCGAGGCGGGCCGTTTCAACTCCGTCCGACAATCGGCGACAAACCAGCTCGCGACCGTAACTGGCAACCATGAGATCAGCGCTTTGTGCCAGCGCGTGGGCCAGGAGCATTTCGGTCGGTTCGCGGATCTCCTTGACTCTCTGAATGTCGGTCAATGCCAGCGAAGCAATTGTCGCGTTGCGTAGCGCCAAAGTGCGCTCGACCGCAGGACCGATTTCATGCAATAAGGCGCGTGCCTTGTCGACAACTTCTAGTGCGGCAAAACGCTGTCCGACCTTGTGACTGTGGTTGATCGCGCTCGCGGTCGCGAGGTACGAATCCCACAGGCCCTGTCGAGCGGCGCGGCTGGCATTGCGTTCGGCTTGCTCTGCGAGGCTCGTCCGATTGAGCTCTGCGGCCAGCCGTCCGGAATACCATGTGGAAACGATGGCCACTAGCGCCAAGAGCGCGATGGCGGCGCCGGCGGCAAACGCCAGCGGCGGATTGCGACGACACCAACGCCAGACGTGCTCGGCCGTGCTCGTGCGTCGGGCGAGGATCGGGCGATCGGCCAAAAACCTCTCTAGATCCCCGGCCACGCTCGCAGCTGTCTCATACCGATGACGCGGCTCGTGCGCCAGGCATTTCATGCAGATCGTGGCCAAATCGCGCGGTACGCGCGGCGCCAGACGATTGACTGATACCGGTCCGGTTGACACAACCTGCTGCAAAGTTTCCACCGGATTTTCACCCAGATGGGGCGGACGGCCAGTCAGAAGTTCATAAAGGATTGCCCCCAGGGCGTAGATGTCCGCGGCCGGCCCGATTTGCCGGGCATGACCGCGCGCTTGCTCGGGCGCCATGTAGCTGGGAGTGCCAAGAAACGCGCTCGTCCCGGTATGGGGAGTTACATCGTCGCGAAAGACTTTGGCCAGACCAAAGTCGGCGATCTTGACATCGCGCTTTTCATCCGCGGCCAGCAAAAGATTGGCGGGCTTCAAGTCGCGATGTACCACGCCTCGCTGATGGGCGAATTCAACAGCCCGCGCCACGAGAGCCAGCAGTTTGGCGGCCTCGGTCGGGGGCCAAGGAACGCCCGTCAAGCAGTCTGCCAGCGATCCCCCTTCCAGCAGTTGCATGACCAGATAGGGTTGCCCGTCGTGCTCGCCATAGTCGAAGACTGCGACGATGCCGGGATGGTGCAGCGACGCCACGACCTCGGCCTCGGCGCGAAAGCGCGCTTGCAATTCTGGATTGTGGCAATCGATGGTCCGCATCATTTTGAGCGCGACGAGACGATTGAGCCCAAATTGTCGCGCGCGGTAGACCACGCCCATTCCACCGCGCCCGATCTCGTCGAGGATCTGGTATTGCGCCTCCAGTTCCGACGGTGCGGGGTCTGTCACTTCTGCACCGCCGTCGTCGTGGCGTTGTTTGGGCTCCTGGAAGGCCTGATGGAGTCCGATCTGTTCGCGCAATACGTCGGCGTACTGCGGGAACGACTGCTGAAAAGCTTCGATCTGTGGGTTCTCGCCGTATCCCTCGCGCAGCAGAAAGTCGGCATAGATCACATCAATCGCGGCTTCCCGATCCAGCCGCGACGCAAAGCGCGCCAGATATTCGGCGGCGCCGATCTTTCGCCCCTGCCGCCAGTGCTCGGATTGGTCGAGCCGGATGGCCGTCGCAAGTTCCTGGCAACTCGCGCCGGGATGTCGTCGCAGCATCTCCTCGAGGTCCGGCGGTTCACCGCGACGCCAACACTGCCTGACCTCGGCAAGCAGCGTACGCGCGGCTTGCTGTTGCCACGCGGAGCCGGAGTCTGCGGAATGAGCGGCAGTCATGTTAGGGACCAGCGAGTTGAGCGGTCATTTTTGGCAAGCGCGGGCGCCCTTGATATCGCCATGGTCAGGCAAAGGGCACAAACAATTTCTTATTCTGCCGGGCGTAATACCCGACCGATCCGCTCCAGGCTGCGCGAGAGCTGCATGCGCCGTGCCTGACCACTTCCTCCCAGGCGTTTTGCCACTTCTTGCCAGCTCAGCCCGCTGTTGCGAAGTTCGATGATCTGGTGTTCTTCGGTGGTTAAAGACTGCTGAACTTGCGACAGAATTTCCTCCCGCGACAGCACCTCGCCAGGCTGCGGACCGCGATCAGCCACTTGCTCCAGGACGCGGGGGATACCCACTGTCGTGCGGCGCAGGTCGCGACGCAAACAACGCTCGCGGCGCGCTCGGGAGGCAAGCTTGTTGCGGGCCATGGCGATCAACAAGCGCGGCAATTGGTCCGGACTTTCCAAGTCATACTGGCCGCTGGCGGCACGCGCAAAGAAACTGCCCAGAACCGATTGCGAGACGTCGACCGAATCGAACGCACGGTTCAAGCGTTCATCTTCGACCATCATCCGTGCTTCGCGGCGAATCAGTGGTTCGTAACGGCGCACGAGTTCTGCGGCGGCGCTATCGTCGCCGGCTCGTATCCGTCGCACGAATTCGGCAAACGGCAGTTCGTCAGCCATCTCAATTCGGCCAAGGTTTTGCTTGCTGGTGCGCCCTTTTGTGCGTTTCTCGATTCTCCGGCGATATGAGTAAGGAAGCCAGGACAAAAAGTTGCCTATTTTAACATTTGTAAGACATCCCCAGCGGCATAGGATCAAATGGCCCTCTGTGGAGGGGTATCTGTTGACTGGGCTAGCCTCGTGGGGCCCTGCTCCTGCGGCAATTTGCCGAGCCCACGACGTCCGCAAAATCCTCGGAGATGAAGTAACGAGGCGGGGCTGAAATCGTCGCCCCCCCATAAAACCGCGCCGAGGGGTGAAATCACCCAGGTAACACCCGCCAGAAAACTACGCTTTTCCAGTTAGCGTTTCGCCTGGGTCGAAAGGTCGGAGCTGAGCAAAAAGTTACACCGCCAAAACCGCTCTGCCCGGCCGACGCAAACCGCTCCCCTCCGTTCGATTCCCGGGACTTGAAAGGCAAGTCCTGTTTGGAACCAAGATGGTCGGGGGCTCTTGATCGAAAACCTCAATTAAAGATCTCTCTTCGGCGCGTCAAGCATGGTCATTGACGCATCGTGGGAGATGGGCTCCTTCAATCGGCTGCCGAGTTAGGAATTCACCCGTGGCACTCAAGAATAGCGCGAACCACCTGCAAGCGATGCCTGAAAGCCAGGAAGTGATGTCCGAATCATTGCGCGAACTGCCGATTCCCGCAGTGCAGACATTTTTTGACATGTGTCGCTACCGCGCGGAGGCGCAAGCCGATTTGATCGCCTACACGTTCTTGGCCGATGGCGAGACCGACGAGCAAAATCTCACTTACGCCCAGTTGGACGTCATCGCTCGCCGCATTGCCGTCCGCCTGAACGATGTGGGGGCAACGGGAGGGCGCGCCCTACTGCTGTATCCGCCCGGGCTCGACTATGTCGCCGCCTTCTTTGGCTGTTTGTACGCGGGCGTAACCCCGGTCCCCTTATACCCGCCTGACCCTTTGCGGATGGATCGGACGCTACCACGGTTGCAAGCCGTTTGCAGCGATGCGGACGCGGTGGCCGTACTGGGGACCGCCAGTAGCCTGAGTTGGGTCAAAACACTGATGACCATCGGTCCCTCGGTGCGCACCGTGCTGGCGACCGACGCGCTAATACCGGGGGATGAACTGCGTTGGCATGAGCCGGTCATCACAGGCGATACACTCGCCCTCTTGCAGTACACCTCGGGGTCGACCGGCACGCCGCGTGGGGTGATGGTGAACCATCGCAACATGCTCTACAACGTTTCGAAAATGGACCGCGGGCAGAGTCATGCCGGCGTAGTGGGTGTGACGTGGCTGCCGGCCTATCATGACTTTGGGCTGATCGGTGCGGTGCTCTTGCCGATGTATGCCGGCCGGCGCGTCATTTCGATGTCACCGCTCGACTTCATGCAGAGACCGGTGCGTTGGTTGGAAGCGATCTCGCGCTACCGCGGAACCTACACCGGGGCGCCGAACTTTTCCTTCGATTTATGCACGCGCACGGTCAAGCCTGAGGAACTGGCGATCCTGGACCTGAGCAGCTTGAAGGTCGTTTTGAACGGCGCCGAGCCGGTACGTCGCGAAACGCTGGATCGATTCGCCAAAACGTTTTCGCACTGCGGTTTTGCCCCCGAGGCTTTCATCCCGTGCTATGGCCTGGCCGAAGCGACATTGGGCGTTACGGGCGGCGACAACACGCGTCCCTACACCGTGGGGCGTTTTTGTCCGGAGAAGTTGCAACAGAACCGGATTGTCGCCGTGCGGGACGACCAAGCCGAGGCCCGCGTCCTGGCAGGATGCGGCCAGGCGATCGAAGGCACAGAGGTTCTGATCGTTGATCCGGCCTCCCGGCATCGCTGCCCGTCCGATCAAGTGGGCGAAATCTGGGTTCGCGGCCCTGGCGTGGCGCAAGGTTACTGGAATCGCCCCGACGAATCGCGCGAGACATTCCAGGCGCGGTTGGCCGACACTGCGGAAGGCCCATTTCTGCGCACCGGCGATTTGGGATTCTTTCATGAAAGCGAACTGTATGTCACTGGACGCTTGAAAGACCTGATCATCCTCTGTGGAAGGAACTACTACCCACAAGACATTGAAAGAACCGTGGCGGGTTGCCATCCGGCGTTGAAGATCGACGCCGGAGCGGCGTTTTCGGTCGAGCGCGATGGTGAAGAAAAGCTCGTTGTGGTTCAAGAAGTGACGCGCCCCCAGCGCGTCGACCTGGATGCGATCGTGCAAACGGTGCGTCGCGCCGTGTTGGCCGAACATGATCTCGCTATCGATACGGTGGTGTTGATCAAATCGGCAACAATCGGCAAAACGACCAGCGGCAAGATTCGCCGCCGCTCGTGCCGTGACGATTACCTGGCCGGCCGACTCACAATCGTGGCCCAGTGGCAAGCCGCACGAGCAGCAGCGACGGGCGGAACCGCAGGGCGCGAAGTCATTGCTCCACGCACCGAGACAGAACGCCAACTGCTGCAGCTGTGGAGTGAAGTGCTGCGGCAGGACGAACTGAGCATCCAGGACAACTTCTTCGATTTCGGCGGCCACTCGTTGCTGGCGACACAGCTAGTCTCGCGCATCGCAGCGACCTGCGGTGTGACCCTCCCGCTGAGCGAACTGTTCGCCGCGCCGACTGTCAGCGAGTTGGCTGTTATCGTCGACCGCGCTCGCGCGCTGCACACGGAGCCACGTCCTAGAATCTCGCGCCAAGGCCTGACCGATCATGCGCCACTTTCCTTTGGCCAACAGCGACTGTGGTTTGTCTCGCAATGGCTGCCCGATGTGCCGGTAAATAACCTGTGTGTATCGGCACGCTACCGCGGCGCCGTGGAGCAATCGGTACTTGAAAGAAGTCTGGCCGAAATAGCTCGCCGCCATGAATCGCTGCGCACGACTTTTGCGACCGATGGGGGTGTGCCCTACCAGCGCATCGCAGAACTGTTGACCCTG
>CAMFLN010000146.1 GCA_945957305.1 uncultured Planctomycetaceae bacterium
GCTTTGCTGATCGCGGTTTTCCCCGCCAACTTGTATATGTATCAGAACCCGGCCAGCTTCCCGGATGTGCCGCCAGCGCTGGCCTTTTGGCGGCTGCCGTTTCAGGCAGTCTTCATCCTGTGGGCGTGGTGGTACACGCGTGAAGATCGACGTCGCTGAAGCCCGAAGCGGGGCAGTCGCTCAGGCGTAGCCGGTCGTGGCTTTCGTCCCCTGCCCCGCGGATGATGCTCCCGCGCGAATCACGTGGGCCAGAATCTCACAGGCCCGCTCGATTTCGCTGCGCGTCACATCCAGATGAGTCACGGCGCGTAAAAGCTGCGGGCCAAATGGATGCGTCAACACGCCGTTTTCGGCCAGCCGATCATGCAATTGCGCAGAGGTTCCCCACTCGGGCGCGATATGAAAGATGACGATATTCGTGTCCACTTCGGCCGGGCGCAGCTCCAATTCGGGAATCTCGCGCACCGCTTCGCCGAGCAGTTGCGCATGGGCGTGATCTTCGGCCAGGCGATCGACTTGATGCTCGAGCGCATAAAGCGCGCCGGCGGCAATGATCCCCGCCTGACGCATGCCGCCCCCCAAGACCTTGCGATGCCGCACGGCGCGGGCGATCAAGTCGCGCGGGCCGGCCAGCGCCGAACCGACCGGCGCCCCCAACCCTTTGGAAAAGCAGACGCTGACCGTGTCAAAGTGTTCGGCCCAACTCGCCGCGGAAATACCGCTGGCGACAACGGCGTTAAAGAGGCGTGCGCCGTCGAGATGGGTAGCCAGTCCCTGCTCGTGCGCCCAGCGGCACAACTCGGCAACGTTTGCCAGCGGCAACACGCGCCCTCCGCCGCGGTTGTGCGTGTTTTCCAAGCAGAGCAAACGTGTCGGCGTGCAGTGCGGATCGTCAGCACGCACCAGCCCCGCGACCTGCGACAATTCCAATACGCCATAGCGGCCCTCGACGGCGCGGGTGCTGACCGCGCTGAGCTGCGCTGCGCCCCCTTGCTCGTAATTGAAGATGTGGCACTGTGCCTCGCAGATCAATTCGTCACCGCGTTGGCAGTGCAGTCGAAGGCCGATTTGGTTCGACATGGTGCCGGACGGCACGAAGAGCGCCGCTTCTTTGCCCAACATTTCAGCCAATCGATCCTGCAAGCGATGAACGGTGGGGTCATCGCCGAAGACGTCATCCCCCACTTCGGCCGTGGCCATGGCGGCGCGCATGCCAGCGGTGGGACGAGTGACCGTATCACTACGCAAATCGACAGGACGAACGGACATCGGGACTGTTCCTCAGGCCAACGCACAGAATCTTCATGACCGCTGATCGCCGCGTTTCTAACGCGCGCCCCGGGGGGCGGCAAGTCCAGGCCGCGCGGCGGTCCGCTGTTAGATTATTCACGTCCGAACCTCCGCCGGCGAGTCCGCGTCATGCGCACTGTTACGCTCCTGTGGGCGGCACAAATTGCATTTCCGGGGATTGGGTGGCCGATTTGCCCGTGGCGCGGGCGCGAACGGGCCTTCCGCGATCCGGCATGAGTGATCACAATTAAGCCTTTGTCAGCCGGGAGCCAGGCTCGCCATGAGCGAGAATCGCGTACAGATTCCGCGACTTGAATCACGCCGGGACGACTTTCGTGCCGCCCTGTCGGCCTTGCGCGATCGCCTAAGCCCGCGCGGCGACGTGGTCAGCGAAGCGGGCAAACGGCGCACGATTGAGGCCTTCGGCGAGCCTTTGTCGCCCTCTCAAGTCATCGAAAGAATCTGCCGCGACGTGCGCGACCTCGGCCTGCAGGCTGTGCTCGATTACTCGCACCGCATCGACAAAGCAGAATTGACCGCCGAAACGCTGCGAGTCCCGGCCGCGGAACTGGCCGCGGCTCATCGCTCCGCTCCGCCGGCGTTCCTGCAAGCGGTTGAGCGAGTGCGGCGCAATATTCTCGATTTTCAAACCGCGATTTTACACCGCGACGCCACAATCGAACGGGCTGACGGTGTGCGGCTGCGGCAGCGGTACCTGCCGCTCGACCGTGTCGGCATTTGCGTCCCCGGCGGCGCGGCCGCCTATCCCTCGACAGTATTAATGACCGCCGTTCCGGCCCAGGCGGCGGGAGTACGAGAATTGGCCGTCGTGGCGCCGCCGACCCAGTTCGGCGCCTACAGCCAGGAACTACTAGCAACCTGTCATGCACTTGGCATTAGCGAGGTATATCGCCTCGGCGGCGCCCAGGCCGTGGCCGCGCTGGCCTACGGAATCGCAGGGCTGCCGAAAGTCGATAAGATCGTTGGCCCTGGAAGCCTATTCGTGGCGCTCGCCAAGAAATACGTCTACGGCGAGGTCGACATTGATTCGATCGCTGGACCGAGCGAAGTGGTGGTCGTGGCGGACGACACCGCTCGGGCAGACTTTATCGCCGCCGATATGATCGCCCAGGCCGAACATTCCCCGGCGTCGAGTGTCCTGATTTCTTGGCACGAACCGCTGCTGACGGCGACGCTCGAAGAGTTGGCTCGACAACTCGCTCCGCTGGCTCGGGGCACATTGGCCCGGCAAAGCTTGCAGGAGTTCGGCGCGCTGGTCTTGGTGCGAAACGAGGACGAGGCGGCGGCAGTGGCGGACGAAATCGCTCCGGAACACCTGCACCTGGCCACGCGTGATCCGGAGCAATTGTTGACCAAGATTCGCCATGCGGGAGCGGCGTTCCTGGGACACTACACCCCGGTCGCGCTGGGAGATTACGTGGCTGGTCCGTCACACGTGCTGCCCACTGGGGGCACGGCGCGGTTTGCCAGTGGACTTTCGGCCAACGACTTTCTGCGGCGCACCAGCGTGATTGCTTACACCCAAGATGCGCTCGACGCCGCGGCCGATGACTTGCGAGTCCTGGCCGAAAGCGAAGGATTGACCGGCCATTATGCGAGCGTGGAGATTCGTCGTCCGAAGTCCTAATTCGACCATGTCTGCACCGCCCTTGGACCCGCGGTGCGGAAAACTTCTGGCTGTGCTGAGTTCATGTCATATTTTCGACCGGATATCGACGAGCTTGTCGGCTACACGCCCGGTGAACAGCCGCAAGCCGGCAAGTTCATCAAGCTGAACACCAACGAGAACCCTTATCCGGCTTCGCCGTCGGTAGTGCGGGCTGTGCAAGCGGTGCTTGAACGGGGCCTCGCGCGGTATCCCGATCCGTTGGCCACAGGTTTTCGCGAACGTGCCGGCGCGGTGTTGGGAGTCGATCCCGATTGGATTCTGTGCGGCAATGGCAGCGACGAAATCTTGACGCTCGTCACGCGTGCGTTTGTGGCGCAAGGGGAATTGCTGCGGCTGCCGTATCCGAGTTACATCCTGTACAAGACACTGGCGCAGATCCAAGGCGCCCGCAGTCAGGAAATCGCTTTCGCCCAGGATTGGTCGTTGACGGATGACTTTGCCGCGCCGGCAGCAGGTCTGCGGTTGGCGTTCTTGCCAAATCCGAACAGCCCCTCCGGCACGATGCTTTCCCCCGCGCGCGTGCTGGAATTGGCCGAACGACTCCCCTGCCCTTTGCTGGTGGACGAAGCGTACGTGGATTTTGCCAATGACAACTGCGTGAAGTTGGTCGCGCAGTGCGAAAAAGTGATGATCTCGCGCACGCTGAGCAAATCGTACGCGCTGGCGGGGCTGCGTTTTGGATTTATCATCGCTCAGCCGCAAATCATTGCGGGGCTGCGCAAGGTCAAAGATTCCTACAACTGCGATGCCCTGTCGATTGCCGCGGCCACGGCCGCCATCGACGATCAAGAATGGTTGGCTGACAATCGCCGCAAAGTCATCGCCACGCGGCGGAGATTAACCGCCGGCTTGCGCACACTAGGCTTTCAACCGATCGAGTCGCAAGCCAATTTCGTCTGGGCCCCGCACCCCGGGTTGCCCGTCCGGCCGTTGTACGAGCAACTGAAACAAAATCGGGTATTGGTACGATACATGGATTACGCGGCCTGGGGCGACGGATTGCGAATTTCCGTCGGCACCGACGACCAAATTGACGCCTGTCTCGGCCTGCTCAAGACTATGATTTAGCGAGGGCGCCCGCTCATGCTAATACGCGACTCATACTGCCGGCGCAAAATAGTTTCGAGCGAAAACGACATTCGTCGGTCCTGACGCGACGAACAACGATTCCTGCCTAACCCAGCATGCCAATCGCGCAAGAAGAAGCTCGGGCAGCACTGCATCACCGGATCGTGGCCAACCGGTTTGTGGCCGTGGCGACGGTGATCGTGATCGCGCTGACGGTCTATTTTTGGTTTCGCGAAGCGAGCCCCAGCGAACATACACTGCGTATGACGGCCGGCGATCCGCTCAGCCATCGCTACGGACTCGCCGTTTATCTCCAGGAAGAAGCAGCCAAGCACGGTCTGAAAATCGAAATCACAGACACGGCTGGTTCACAAGAAGCTCTGTCGATGGTGGCTGCGGGCGACCTGGATGTCGCCATGGCACTTGGCGATTTCGATATTCCTGACGAGCACTTGCGGCAAGTCGCGGTCTTCAATACCGAGGCGATGCACTTGTTCGTCAAGCCCGAGTTCCTGGCCGGCGGATTGCAAGGCCTGCGAGGTAAAACGCTGAGCCTGGGCGCGACCGGATCGAGCAGCCACAAGATGTCGCGCCGCTTGCTGGAATTCGTCGGCTTGCACGCGGGGCGCGACTTTACCGAGATTGATCTGTCGAACAATGAACTGATGAACTTGCCGCGCGAGCAGTTGCCCGACGCGATCTTTGCCATCACCTCGTTGCCCTGGGTTGAAGTGGGCGAGCGGCTGGTTCACAAGCTGGGGTATCGCCTGATGGACTTGCCGTTTGGGGATACGGTGGCGCTGCGCAATCCTTCGGTGCATGATTTCGTGATTCCCGCTTACAGCTACGGCATCGAACCGCCGGTGCCGGACCATCCGCTGCATACCATGGGACAGCGGCTGCTGGTGGTGGCGAATCGCGACACCCCGAGCGGCGCCATCGAGAGGCTGATGAGTGTGATTTTCGAATCCGAGTTCGGACGCCGCGCTCGTCTGCCCAGCTTGACGCCGGCGACGGCGGACGACGGCAACGAATTTCCCATGCACGCGGGGGCGATCAAGTACTTGCACCGCAACGAGCCCCTGATCAAAGCCGATTCGATCGACAAGTTGGAAAATCTACGCAGCTTCCTGGTTTCGGCCGCTGTCGCCATTTTTCTGTTTTGGCGGTGGCAAAAGCGGCGGAATCTGATCGGCTTTGAGACTTATATCGATGCGATCAGCGAGTTGGAGATGGCCGCGCTCAAGATGGAAAACACGGGCTTCGTCGACTACGCCGAACTGCACCGCATGCGCGTCCGCTTGAGCGAGCTGAAGAGCGAAGCGCTCGAGCGCGCCGCCGAAGGCGTATTGCGCGGCGAAGAAAATATGTCCAGCTTTTTGGCGCACGTTGCCGATGTGCGCAACTACCTTGACTCCCTTTTGAGTCGCGAACCGCAGCCGCCGGCGGACGAGCGCGCGTCGCGACCTTCCTTGCTCCATGAACCAAATTCTCTCCAAGAAACGGACAATCGATGACACACGCGTGGCATGATGTTTCGCCAGGGCCTAAGTCGCCGGAAGAGTTCACTTCGGTGATCGAGATTCCCAAGGGCTCGAGCGTCAAGTACGAGTTGGACAAGGAAACCGGGCTGCTGAAGCTCGACCGAGTGCTGTACTCGGCCGTCTATTACCCGGCGAACTACGGTTTTATCCCGCAAACTTTAGCCGAGGACGACGATCCGCTCGACGTCTTGGTCTTGTGCCAGGAGCCGGTCGCGCCGCTGACGCTGGTGCGTTCCCGTCCCATCGGTTTGATGACGATGATTGACACCGGCAAACGGGATCACAAGATCCTGGCCGTGGCGCTGGACGATCCTGAATACAGCAGCTACCGCGAGGCCAGCGAGTTGCGGGCCCACCACCTGGCGATGCTGCAGCGCTTCTTCTTGGATTACAAGACTCTGGAGGGGAAGGCGGTCGAAGTCGAAGACTTTCAACCGGCCGCCGGGACCCTGGGAGTCATCCAAGAGGCTCTCGAACGTTACAGCACGCACCGCCGCCGCGGATTTCAGCAGCACGGCAAGGGCGCCTGACACGCCCCCGCGACGTCAATTGCCGCAGCGCCGTTAAAGCCGGCACTGTCGGCAGACGCCAATCGTCGCCAAACAACGTGGTATCCTTGAGGCATGACACGCACCGCGAAAATCCAGCGAAAAACGGCCGAAACCGAGATTGAACTGTCGCTCAATCTCGACGGGAGCGGCGCCGCGCAAATCTCGACCGGGGTCGGCTTCTTCGATCACATGTTGACCTTGCTGGCCAAACATGGCGCCTTCGACCTGAGCGTGAATGCCCAAGGCGACCTGCACGTTGACCAGCACCACACGGTCGAGGACACCGGCATCTGCCTGGGGCAGGCACTGCGGCAGGCGCTCGGGGACAAAGCCGGCATCCGCCGCTACGGACACTTCACGCTGCCGATGGAGGAAACGCTGGTCACCACGGCCGTCGATCTGAGCGGGCGTTACTTCATGGTGTTCCAAGCGCCGTTTACCGCCGCCAAGATTGGCGACTTCGACAGCGAGTTGGTCGAGGACTTCTGGCAGGCTGTGGCCGCCAATGCGCTCATGAATCTGCACGTTGTACTGCATCACGGCAGGAACAATCATCACGTCGCCGAGGGAGTCTTCAAGGCCACCGCCCGCGCTTTGCGCATGGCGGTCGAAGCCGACCCCCGCATGCCGGGTGTTCCCAGCACCAAGGGGACGCTGAGCGCTTAATTGATGACGCGCTCGCTCGGCTGCGCATCTGCGATACTAACCTGCCAGCGGTTGTCTGCGCCCTTGCGCATGGCTAGCGCGCGCTTGTAGAACGACGGCCAGCGCCCGGTACGAATCTTCCAGGCTCGAGGTGTTGCGCACCAAGCTGGTCACTGCGCGGTGAAATTGGCTCAACAACTGCTCGCCCACCGGTCGCTCACTGTCCAGCGATTCTTGATGACGGCCAAAACTGTCGAACCACACCAGCGTGCTGGGC
>CAMFLN010000147.1 GCA_945957305.1 uncultured Planctomycetaceae bacterium
CCCCGAAGACCCTGATTGGGAGCACGAGTAGGACCACGCACATGCACGCACAGGGCAATTCTATGTCGAGCAACGCGATGTCCCGCCGTCATGGGGCCGGCGCGCACGTCGAATTTGATTTCGACGAAGCGCATCGCGTGCGCGTCGGCATGGTCTGCTTTCTCTGCTCCGAAGTTGCCTTCTTCGGCACGCTGATCGTGGCTTACCTGACTTACCTGGGGCAGGATACAACCGGACCGACGCCGGCCGAAGTTTTAAGCCGGCCGCTCGTCGTGGCAGGCACGGCGGCGCTCTTGGCCAGCAGCCTGACTGCGCACCTGGCCGTCTCGGCGCTTGCGAAGGGGGCGATGGCCAGGTTCCGCGCTTGTCTGGCGGCGACGATCTCGCTGGGAGTTTTGTTTCTCGCCGGTACGGCTGTCGAATGGCAAGGTCTGATCCGAGACAAGGGATTGTTGATCAGCACAAACCTGTTCGGGACGACCTACTACACGTTGGTCGGCTTTCATGCCCTGCACGTCACAGTCGGCGTGCTGTTGCTTTCGCTGATGTTAGTTCTGTCGCAGGCCGGAGTTGTTTCGCGCGAGCATCGCGAAGGTTTTGAAGTGGTCAGCTGGTACTGGCATTTTGTCGATGGTGTCTGGGTCGTGGTTTTTACGGTCGTATATGTTATTGGATTTTGAACGTCGGGCGCGAGAGTCTGTCAAGGAATCGGCATGAGCGAAGCGCACCCCGAAAGCGAATTTGCCGAGCGCGGCGAGTCGGTCACGCTGCCGACTCCCACCGCGGCACCCCTGATTGTGGCGCTGGGAGTCACGCTGCTGGCCGCTGGCTGCGTGACCAGTTGGGTATTGTCCGGGCTCGGAGCCGTGTTGCTCTGTGGCGCGCTGGTGAGTTGGGGAGCGCAGCTGCTGCCTGGCCGCGGTGAAATGGAACTGGCCTGGGTGCCCAGCGAGCTGCGCGTGCAGCCGATCACGCCGCACCGCGCGACGGTCGAGCCGCGCGCGCGGGGATTCGTGCGGCGCATGCAAGTGCCCGAGCAAGTGCATCCCTATTCGACCGGCCTGCGCGGCGGGCTGGTGGGGGGCGCGGCGATGGCGGTTGTGGCCTTGGCCTACGGCATCGTCAGCCATCGCGGCATTTGGTATCCGGTCAACCAGCTGGAAGAAATGACCGGCGTCGAATTGGAACAATTCAACGCAACGGCGCTGGTGCTGGGGATTGTGATTCACAGCATTGTCTCGGCGGGCGCGGGATTGTTTTACAGCATTCTGTTGCCGACCTTGCCACGATTTCCCGTGTTGTGGGGCGGGTTGGTCGCGCCGCTTTTATGGACCGGGGGCATCTACGGCTTCATGGGAGTATTGAATCCCGTGATGAACTCGCGAGTCGATTGGCCGTGGTTTGTCGCCTCGCAAGTGGTGTATGGCCTGGTGACTGGACTGGTCGTCGTGCGCTCGCGCAAGGTGCCGGCATCCCGCGACCGCACGCGCGCCGGTCAGGAACGGATCGACAGGCCATGAAAGCAACGCACGAAATCAGCGCCGCCTCGAAGCTCGGCCTGCGTACTGTCGCAATACTCTTCCTGTTGTTCGCGGCGGGAATTTCTGGCTGCGGTCGCCGCTTGGCGCAAGAGCGTTTCGAACGTCCCGAAGACGTGCGCAATTTTGACGAGCTCTTTGCGCACAACTGTTCGGGCTGCCACGGCGCAGCCGGGCGGCTCGGGCCTGCGCCACCGCTCAACGATCCGTTGTTTCTGGCGATCATTCCCGAGGCCGAGCTGACGCGCGTCGTGTCGCAGGGGCGCACTGCGACGCTGATGCCTCCGTTTGCGCGCGAGCAGGGGGGACCACTGACAGCCGAGCAGATCGCCATTCTGGTGCGCGGTATTCGCAGCAAATGGTCCAACGCAGAAGCCGCCGGGCCTGGACCGCTGCCCGACTATCTGGCGTCCTCAAGCGCGACGGCCACGACTTCGCTCGAGAACAAAGAGATCGCATTGCAGGTCTTCGGCTCCTCGTGCAGTACTTGCCATGGTTCCCATGGTCAAGGTGGAAAAGAGGCCGGCGCGCTGCGCGACCCTGCGCTTTTGTCTTTGCTCAGCGAGCAAGCCTTGCGGCGCATCGTGATCACAGGGCGACCGGATCTTGGCATGCCCGATTTTCGTCGCTTAGGGGCCATGCTGCCGGCGGGGCAACCGCTGACGAATCAACAAATCTCGGACGTTGTCGCCCTGGTTTCCTCTTGGCGGCATCCTCACGAGCCGGCCGCTCCTTTGCACAAGTCGTCAGGTGGACAATGACTGTTTCACAGACAACGAATTCACCGTCGACCGCGGCGCCGCACGACCCACAGCGCCGGCATGTCTTGGGCTGGGCCAGTGCTGTGTTCGGAGCGCTAGCGACCGCGGCCGCGGGGGTGCCGATTCTTGGGTATTTATTTTCGCCGCTGCTGCGCACGCCGGCCAATCAATGGATCGATTTGGGCGCGGTGGAAGATTTTCCTGAAAAGCAAACGCGACTGGTTGATTTTGGCGGCGTACGTGCGTCGCGCGAACGCGGAAGAATTCCAGGTCTTCTCCGTAAATTGCACGCACTTGGGTTGTCCTGTTTCGTGGTTTCCGCAGTCGGGCTTGTTCCTCTGTCCGTGCCATGGCGGCGTGTATTACGAGGACGGTAACCGCGCTTCGGGTCCGCCGCCGCGCGGTCTCTACGTCTACGAGAGTCGTGTCGCGGCTGGCCGGTTGTCGATTCGGGCTGGCCGCTTGCCCACGCTCGGGCAACCGACCTGAACGAGAAAAGCTGATATGCAAAAACTCTTGGGCAACACGATCGATTGGCTCGACCGCCGGTTGGGCTTGCGCAGCGCCTTTCTGCCGATCTTGACGCATCCTGTCCCGCGCGGATTGGGATGGTTCTACGTTTTTGGCAGCGCTACGCTGAGCATGTTCCTGCTGCAGATCATTACCGGAATCTGCCTGGCTCTGGTCTATGTGCCGTCGGCCAGCGATGCCTATACGAGCCTGGAATATTTGAATCGGGAACAGCCGCTGGGCTGGCTGCTGCGCGCGGTCCATTATTGGAGCGCCTCGGGCATGGTGGTCCTGCTGGCGCTGCATGCCACGCGCGTTTTCTTGATGGGAGCGTTCAAGTATCCGCGCGAGCTGACGTGGCTGCTGGGCGTTGGGCTGTTGTTCACAACGTTGGGACTGGCGTTTACGGGGCAGGTCTTGCGTTGGGACCAGGATGCGTACTGGGGCGTGGGAGTAGGCGCCGCGATGATGGGACGTGTGCCAGTCGTCGGGCCGGCGCTGGTGCATGTGTTGCTCGGCGGCGCCAACATCGGCGGAGAGACGTTAAGCCGGTTCTTCGGCTTGCACGTGTTCGTGCTGCCTGGGCTCACGATCCTGTTGCTCGTGCCGCATTTGTACTTGGTGGTGCGACAAGGAATCTCGGCGCGCCCGCGCGCGGGGAAACCGGTTGATCCTCGCACTTACGACGCGGAATATGCCGCGGAGCTGGCCGCGGGCGAGCCGTTCTTTCCCTACGATTTTACGAAGGACGCAATTTTTTCCGCCTGCTGCGTTCTCGTTGTGTTCACGCTCGCGGTGTATTTCGGGCCGAAAGGGCCCAGTGGACCGCCGGATCCGACGTTGATCGCTGCCGAGCCACGCCCCGATTGGTACTTTCTACCTTTGTTTGCGCTCTTGGCGCTGTCTCCGCCCGAGATGGAAACGGCCATCATGTTGGTGATGCCTGTCGTGCTGGTGGCGGTGCTGGTGTTGGTCCCTTTTGTCGCGGGGAAGGGAGAACGCAGCCCCCGTCGGCGCCCGGTTGCAGTCTTGTTCGTACTCGTGTTCTTTGTCATCTATGGAGTGCTTGGCTATTTAGGAAACGTGGCTCCGTGGTCGCCGGATATGAACGCCTGGAGCGGAACACCAGTTCCAGAACGCATGGTCAAGAACCTGACCCCTGCGCAGTTGCAGGGCGCCGCCGTGCTGCAAAACAAAACTTGTCGCAATTGTCACGCCCTGGATGGAGAAGGAGGGCGTCGCGGGCCTGACCTGACCAGTGTCGCCACGCGCCTGACGCGCGATGAGCTGATCCGGCAGGTCATCCAGGGGGGCGGCAACATGCCGGCCTACGGTCAGCAATTATCGCCGGCCGAAGTTGAAGTGCTTGTCTCGTTCCTCACAACGCTCAAGCCAGACGGTGAACCGCGGCCGCATGCCGGGGACGTGGCGGCTGATCAATAGGACGGGCGTGGAGATCATCTCGGGAGCTGCGGCAAAGAAAGCTGTCAACAAATGAACCCCAGCTTCGCCGCTTTTCTGCGCTCCTGGCCGTCTTGTCCATGGACCATGATTTCACTGCTCGTCCCGGGGGTGATCTACGCGCGCGGGTGGCTGGCGCTGGTGCGTCGCGGCAGCCCGGTGTTTCGCCCGCGGCAGCTGGTCGCCTTCGAGTGCGGGCTCGTGGTGCTCTATCTCGCCTTGTGTTCGCCGCTGGATGAATTTGCGGGGCTGCTCTTATCGGCGCATATGGTGCAGCATCTGCTGCTGATGTTCGTGGCGCCGCCGCTGCTGTGCTACGGCGCGCCGCAAATGACTTTCTTGTCAGGCATTCCTGCGCCCGTGCTCGAATACTGGGTCATGCCGGTGCTGCACCAGAAGGGGATCAAGCGCGGTATCGAATTGTTGACGCATCCGGTCGCCGCGTGGGGAGTTGCAGCACTCGTACTGTGGCTGTGGCATGTGCCGTATTTTTACGAACTTGCGCTGTCGAGTTCGCGGTGGCACTACGTGGAACATGCGTGCTTCTTTTGGAGTTCGTTTCTGTTCTGGTGGCCCGTCTTACAGCCTTATCCCAGCCGCGCCGTCTGGCCGCGCGCGGCGATGTTGCCGTATCTATTTGCGGCTTCCCTGCCGGCAACCGTGTTATGTGCCTTCCTGTCGTTTTCGGATCGGGTGTTGTACCCGCGGTACGAGGCAGTGCCATCGTTCGCGGGGAGATCGCCGCTGGTGGACCAGGCGCTGGCCGGAGCGCTCATGTGGAGCGTGGGCCTCGTGGCGTATCTGGTGCCGCTGGTGCTCATCGGTTATGAGCTCTTGCTGCGCTCTGCCACGAATGAGGGTTCTCGCAGACGGCAATCGCAACTGGCGGCCGATCCGTTGCGCATCAGGCCCCCGCACCACGCGGTGACGAACGTTGTCACGCTGAGCAGCCACTACGGCAAGACTGACCGTAGCCTTGCAGTATTAACAGCGGATCAAATCGCGCCGTGGCGAGAAAGGAAGGACGCGATCGAGGACCGCAGACTCGAGCCGCGAACTTATTCTGCAACGGTCGAAAGAGGCACAACTACCGCTGCTGCAGGGGGGGCGCCCCTCGATCTGTTGCAGGCGCCCTACCTGGGAATTGTGCTGCGGTCGCTTGGCACTCGCCGCATCGCGCAGAGCTTGTTGTTTGGATTGGCGCTGCTGATTATGCTCGACGGATGGTGCGGGCCACAGTTTGCTCCACTCAACCTGGCAGGCGTGCTCCCGTGGGTGCACTGGCGCGGCTTTGTCGTGCTGACGCTCTTGTTGGCCGGCAACTTCTTTTGCATGGCTTGCCCACTGATGTTGCCGCGGGCCGTCGCGCGGCGATTCGTGAAACCGCTTTTGGCGTGGCCCGCCGCGCTGCGCAGCAAGTGGTTGGCCCTGGCACTACTCGCGGTTTTCTTTTGGGCTTATGAGGCGTTTGACCTATGGTCGCGTCCGGCGTGGACGGCCTGGATCATGCTCGGCTACTTCCTGACGGCGCTAACGATCGATGTGCTGTTTACCGGGGCGTCGTTCTGCAAATACGTGTGCCCGATCGGCCAGTTTCAATTTGTGCAATCGCTGGTCTCGCCGTGGCAAGTCGCCGTTCGCGATGCTCAGGTATGTGCTTCCTGCCGTACCAAAGAGTGCATTCAGGGGAGCGAAAGCACGCGCGGTTGTGAAATGCAGCTGTATGTGCCGCGCAAGGCGAGCAACCTGGATTGCACGTTTTGCCTGGACTGTGTGCGCGCATGCCCGGTATCGAACATCGGTGTCTTGGCGACTGGTGCTGACGCCGCGACGTCTCGCGATGTCTCGGTTGCGGGGCGCGAAGAACGCCAACCCCTGCGAGCGGACGTAGCGGCATTGCTGTTGTTCATGGGTTTCGCCGCGTTCGCCAATGCCGCGGGCATGGTGGCACCGGTGGTTGCCGCGGAACAGTGGATCGCTGTGCGCGGGAACCTGGCCATCTGGCTTGCTGAAACCGGGTATCTCATATTGTCGCTGATTGTGCTGCCTTTGACGGCGATTGGTGTCACCGCCGCTATCGCGCGACATTTTGCCCAGACCGGAGAGACGATTGCGCAAAACGTGGTTGCTTATGCTGGGGCCCTGGTGCCGCTGGGAGCGGCCATGTGGCTGGCGCATTACGGATTCCATCTCGTCGTGGGCGCGACGGCCCTGGTGCCAGCCTCGTTGCGATTCTGTGCCGACTGGGGATTCTCCCTGGCAGTGAATGACTGGGTAGTAAAGAGCTGCTGCGCCGCTACGCCGCCAGGCTGGCTATTGCGTGCCGAGATTCTGATTCTCGACCTGGGTTTGCTCGCCGGACTCCATCGCGCCTATCAGATTGCCAGCCGACGCCACAAGGCGTGGCAACCAACATTGGCGGCCTGTTTGCCCTGGTGTCTGCTCATCGGGGGACTATTTGCGCTCGGTCTCTGGTTGCTGTACCAGCCGATGGAAATGCGGGGAGCGGTTCCGGAAATGCCCTAGACGGGTTGGGAATGCATTATGCGGCAAGTGACCTTTGCCATCACCTTTGTCATCAGTTCGCTCGCCTGCACTTCCGCGCGCGCCGACGGCGACCGATTGCGCCTTTGCGAACGCACGGGACCGTGGCGGGTGAGCATCTTTGAATCGCGCGGCGCTGCTGCGATGCGCGTGGATTTCAGCGTACTCGTGCAGCTGTCTCTTATACACATCTGACGCTGCCGACGATCGCATAAGTGTAG
>CAMFLN010000148.1 GCA_945957305.1 uncultured Planctomycetaceae bacterium
CTCGATGGCGGCGTGGGCTTTGTCGCCGTGATGCCCCTCGAAGCGATGTTCGTAGACCTTGCGGCCGAACTTGAAGAATAACGCCGGCGTCACGAACTGGTCCATCAAGGTTGAACTGACCAGCCCCCCCATCACGACCACGGCCAAGGGGTGCAGAATTTCCTTGCCCGTCTGGCCGGCGCCCATGGCCAGCGGCACCAGTCCGATCGTGGCGGTGAGGGCTGTCATCAGCACCGGCGCAAGTCGTTCCAAACTTCCGCGAATGATCATCCGCTCGCTGAATTGTTCCCCTTCGAATTGCATCAAGTGGATGTAGTGCGAAATCATCATGATGCCATTGCGATTGACGATGCCGATCAACGTGATGAATCCGACCCAATGGGCGACAGACAGGCTCGAGGCCGAAATCCACACATAGGGCCATTTCCAAAACGGAGCCGCCGCCAATGCCTCGTGAGTGGGCCATTGCGTGAGCAGCAATGCCAACACGGCGCCGATCGCCGCCAACGGAATATTGGCCATCACCTGCAAGGCCGCGCGCCAGGAACCCAAGCATTTTAAGAGCAACAAAAAGATGCCGGCGATGGCCACGCCGCCCAGGACGAGCAGTCGCAGGTTGGCCTCTTGCTGCGCGGCGAACTGCCCGCCGTATTCCACAAAGTAGCCTGACGGCAAGGAGGGTACGATTTGCCGGGTGACGCCATCCTGGATGTCGTGTACGACACTCACCAGGTCACGTCCGGCAACGTTGGCCATGACCACGATGCGGCGGACGACGTTCTCGCGATTGATGGTATTGGGGCCGGTGGTTTGAATCACTTCGGCCACGGTTCCCAGGGCCACGCGGGCCCCCGAGGGAGTCGTTAATAATGTCGAACGGACAATGTCGACGTCGTTGCGCGACTTTTCGTCGAACCAGACCACAAGATCGAACGTCCGCTGCCCGAGCAAAACCTGCGAGACTTTGCGCCCTTGCAGCGCTGTTTCGAGAGCGTCGGCCACATCGGCAGGCGAGAGTCCGTAACGTACCGCGTTTTCGCGCAGCACCGTAACGCGCACCTGGGGAATCTCGACCTGCGGCTCGATCTGCAAGTCGACGATGCCTGGCACTTCGGCCATGATGGCCGAAATCTTGCGGGCCGTGGTGCGCAGTTCTTCCAGATCCGAACCGTACAGCTTGACGGCAATCTGCGCGCGGATGCCCGACATGATATGGTCCAAGCGGTGCGAGATCGGCTGCCCGATGTTGTAGACCACGCCAGGGACTTGCGAGAGCCGCTGGCGGATATCGGCCAGCACTTCCTCGCGCGGCCGGCCATTCTTCGTGCTCCCCCACACATGCAGGCCCGGGATCGCGCGCAACACGGCGAACAGGACCCCCGGCTTGGGCTCCTCGTGCTCGATCAGCCCGACGTCGATCTCGGAGTAGTTCACATTCTCGGCATGTTCGTCGAGCTCGGCCCGCCCGGTCCGCCGCGAAGTATGCGTCACCTCGGGGACTTGCCGCAGCATGTCTTCGGTCAGCCGGCCGACACGGTTCGATTCGTCGAGGCTGGTCGCCGGCGGTGCGGTCGCTCCAATGGTCAATGTGCCTTCATTGAAGGGGGGCATGAACTCGCCCCCCATGAAAGCGACGGCCAGGACGGAGAGCGTCGCCAACACGCCGGTCACGGCCAGTACAATCCAAGCGTGGCGCAGTGTGATGTGCAAGATGCGCTCATCGATGCGCTTCAGCCACCGCAGCAGTGCCGGATCATGCGCGTGCTCGAGAAATTTCGCACGCGGCAAAACATACGATGCCAGCACGGGCGTAATCGTCAACGACACGAACAGCGATGCCAGCAGCGTCAACAGATAGGACAGCCCCAGCGGCGCGAACATCCGCCCTTCGAGCCCGCCCAGCGAAAACAGCGGCAACACGACCAGCACGACGATCAACGTGGCATAGACGATACTGTTGCGCACTTCGGCCGAAGCCAGGAAGATGACCTTCAGCGGATTCGCGGGCTGCGGCTTGGCGCGGTTTTCCTTTAAACGCCGGTAGATGTTTTCGACGTCCACGATCGAATCGTCGACCAACTCGCCAATGGCCACTGCCAGGCCGCCGAGCGTCATGGTATTGATCGAGATCCCGCAGAAATGAAAGATCAAGGCTGTGATGATGATCGACAGCGGAATGGCCGTCAGCGTGATGATGCTGGTGCGAAAGTTCCACAAGAAGAGGAATAAGACAACGACGACCCACACGGCGCCGTCGCGAATCGCCTCTTCGACGTTGTGAATGGCGACGTTGATGAAGTTCGCCTGGCGGAAGATGTTGGTCTCGATCTTGACGTCGGCGGGCAACGTTCCCTGGATCGCGTCGAGCGTGCTCTCGATCTGCCGGGTGAGTTTCAAGGTGTCGGCGCCCGGCTGCTTTTGCACCGTCAAAATCACCGACGGATCGCTATTCACACTGCCATCACCACGCGCGATCGGGCCGCCGAAGCGCACGTCGGCTACCTGCCGTACGGTCACCGAGACAGGGTTCCCCTGCCGCACCACGGTGTTTTCCAGGTCTTCGAGCGTCAGGGCCCGGCCGACAATGCGAATCAACGATTCTTCGCCGCCGGAGATGAGAAATCCCCCGCCCGTCACCGCGTTCGACTTCTCCACGGCCTGCGTCAATTCTTCGAGTGTCACGTCATATTGCGCCAATCGTTCGGGCGAAGTGAGCACCTGGAATTGCCGCAGGGTTCCTCCCATCACGACCACTTGCGAGACGCCGTTTTGGGCCAGCAGCCGCGGGCGGACAGTCCAATCGGCGAGCGTGCGCAGCTCCATCGGGTCGGTGGTCCCCTCGCTGCGCAAGCCGACCAGCATGATTTCGCCCATGATCGAGCTGATCGGCGCCATGAGCGGATTGGCGTTGCGCGGCAGGCGGGCCCTGGCTAATTGCAGCTTTTCGTTGACGATCTGCCGATCGATGTAAATATCGGTGCCCCATTCGAACTCGACCCACACGATGCTGATGCCGATGCCCGATGCCGAGCGCACGCGCAACACATCCGTAGCGCCGTTGAGCACGGATTCGATGGGAAAGGTCACTAGCGTTTCGACTTCCTCGGGCGCCAGGCCCGGGGCCTCGGTAATGATTGTCACGGTCGGCCGGTTCAAGTCGGGGAACACGTCGATTGGCAGCCGCGTGGCCACATAGCCGCCGTACACGAACAGCAGGACAGTCAATGCCAGCGCCAACGAACGGTTCTTCAGTGAAATCGCAATGATGCGATTCAGCATGGCTGTCTCCTGGCTGGCATCTGGAAATGACGCCGGCTCGCCCGAGGGGCTGCGGAATAACGAACTAGGTCAGGCATATGCGGGTCGTGAAGAGTGTCAGAATATTGGGTATTAACGGTCGCTCGCCTGTCGGGGCATGGGGGGCGCGACCACGGTTTCTACCGGCGAGGCTCGCGGCGTGATCGCCAACCGTGCGAGCATGCCGTCTTTCAAGATTCCACTGGTATTGTCGAGCTCGACCCACACTTTCATGGCACGGCCAAAGGTGGAAAGCGTGGGGGCCGTGCGATTGATCACTCCGGCGGCCGAGAACTTCGCATCGGCCGTGATGGTGGTGACCGCCGGCTGTCCGACAGCGATCTCGCCGGAATCTTGCTCGTGTACGTATCCGCACGCCACCACGCGCGACGTGTCATGGATCTCGAACATCTCATCCTGAGGACGCACGACCTGGCCGATCGACAGGTCGAACAATGTAATACGGCCATCGATGGGAGCGCGGATCTCGGCGTTCTGCAGGATGGCGTCCTCGGCCGCGATGTCGGCGATGTCGACTTGTTCGAGGCGCTGGATTTCGTCCGACGACAGGCCCATCAAGGACAACTTGTTCTTCAAGCTGGCAACGGTCGCCTGCAGGTTGTCGGTCTCGGTCTGCGCTTCCCACAGGTCACGTTCTGCAATTCCTCCTGTGGCATTCAACCGGTTGTAACGGTCCAGCAGCTTGCGCGATAACCTGAGCCGGGTGTTGGATTGCAACAGGTCGAGCTGCACATTGCGCAGCTCCAGGCTTTCGACCTCGGCCAGAACTTGTCCAGCTGTGACCCGCTCGCCATGTTCGACCAGCACGTGGGCGATGCGCCCTGTCACGGTGGAATAGGCCGCGGCGCGCTTGTCGGTGGGTAACTCGATTTGCGCTTGCGCGATCACAGTTTGCGCGGTCTCGGACCGAGGCGATTGCGAGCCGTCCGATCTTCCCAGCGCGGTACCAGCGGAACCGGATTCTTTCTTTGGAAACAATGACGCGAGTTCATGCCGACCGGTTGTGACGACCGGATCGCCTGGAAACAGGCCGTCGAGAATCTCGACCATTCCGCCACTGCGCAAGCCCAGCTTCACCGGCTGACGTACGTAAGTTCCGCGACGCTGTTCGACCAGTACCCACGGCGCGCCACCAGGGTCGACGATCGCGTCCAGGGGACAGGCGATCGCCTCGGGTGCTACTTGAGCGCGGATGCGCAAGCGTCCGAACATTCCCTCGCGCAACAGCCCCTCGCCGTTGTCCACTTCGACGTGCACGTGCAGGCTGCGTGATTCGGGGTCGAGTTTCACCCCGACGTGATTGACGATTCCCGGAAAGGTGCGATCCGGCACGGCATCGACCAGGACCTCGACAGGCTGTCCTTCGGCCACGGCCGTGCTATCGGTCTCCAACACCTGGCCATGAACCCACATCTGCGAAAGATCGACAATCTCGTAAACCTGCTGCCACGGCTCGACAACTTGGCCGACGTGGACTTGGGCAACCGAAATGACTCCGTCCAAAGGACTGGTGATCGGCACAGTTCGTGACGGCTTGCCGTACGACAGGACGGTGTCGATCATTGCGCTGGTAAATCCGAGCGAACGCAACTTGCGGATTGCGATGGCGCGCTGGTCCGCCCATTGATCGCGCGTCGCCTGCGTTTCCAGGACGCGGCGTTCCGAGATACTGCCGCTTGATTCCAATCCGCCGCGCTGTTCGAGCAGTCGTGTGGCCAGTTTCAGTTCAGCGGTCGATTTGAGAAGATCGAGCTGCAAGCTCTCGATCTCCTGGCTTTCAACCTGCGCGAGGATCTCCCCCTTTTTGACCGTGCTCCCTGGCTGCACTAGCACATTCGCAACGCGTCCGGAAACGAGCGACGTGGCATAGGCGTGCTTGAGCCAGGGAATCTCGACCGTGGCGTTGGCCATGACGTCTCGTTCGAGATCCTTGAGGTGCAGCACCGTCGTGGCAATGCCCAACGATTTCTCGGCCTGCGGCGACAGGCTCAACCGGTCGCCATTCACGGCCACTCCGGTACTCGGCAGATTGTCATGCCCTTCATGTGCCGCGCCTTGCCGCACGGCGAGCAGGAGCATGGCCACGCTTAAGCAGGTGAGCTGAACGTTCGCAGAAATTAGTTTCATGGCATCTCCTGCTTGTCCGCCGGGGTGTCAGGCGCGGAGGACGAAGGCGGTGGTTCCGCAGCGCGCGCGCTTACGGCTTCCAAACGGGCGAGGGCCGCGGTCGTCTGCTTTTCGGCAACGGTCATATCGGGCGCTTGTCCGGCATCGATCGCGGCATGCACCAGATCGAGTTCGGCCCGCAAGGCGCGGCGCGCGACATTGATCTCTTCCCAGTCGGTGCGCCGAATGCCGCTGTCGCGCGCGATCGGCATGAGATGTTCGATCACTTCGTCCATCTCATCGAGTGGATCATGCGCGTTTTCTGGTTGTCCGTCGGCGACGGCGCGGACGATCTGTTGACGGTAATCGCGCAGCTTTGCGACGGCCTCGGCGTAGGTCTTCGGCATCTCGACGCTCGCGTGCCCCTGGTCTTCATGACCCTCATGCGTATGGCCCTCGCCGTGATCGTGTTCCTCATGGTCGTGATCTGCGTGGCTGTGCTCATGACCCGCGTGGTCGTGGCCGTGATCGTGCTCGTGGCCGGTGTGACTATGTTCATGGTCGTGATCTTCGCGGCTGTGGTGCTGTCCCTGTGAACTGGCGGGCGACGACTGACCGCCGGCGCCGCAGCCCACCGTTGTCAGGCACAACAGGCCCCCGGCCAGCGGCGATGCAATCAACGCCCTGCAGAATTCAAGTATCGCGAGCCAGCGACGCATGGATGGTCCCGAAAGAGAATGAAAGCCGACAGTGCATCACGTACCGCGACCAGCGCGCACGCGAATCAGTCAGACAGAAGACGCGTGGCACAAGAACGATGCCACTAGCGGCGAGAATCAGGCGCGTAGTACGCCCGAGCGCTCATGGCGCGCAGAATCGCACAGCGGCCAGCCGTGCGTGTCGGATGTCCTCGATTGATCTCGGGGGACTCGCTGGATGACTACGGCGGAAGAGAACTCGCCCATCGAGGCCGGCGCCTCGTCCAGCGGCGCGCGTGTCGCCGAGTCGCTGAGATCATCGTCGATCAAACGCACCAAAACCGGGTGGTCCCCGCGCGGTTCAGAGTCGCTGTCATCGCTTTCGTCCGCTGGCAGCGTGAACTGAAAGCCGAGCAG
This sequence comes from uncultured Planctomycetaceae bacterium, assembly GCA_945957305.1. Taxonomy (GTDB): domain Bacteria; phylum Planctomycetota; class Planctomycetia; order Pirellulales; family JACPPG01; genus JACPPG01. Next base: position 6,540 of record CAMFLN010000148.1, read on the forward strand.
CGAGACATGCATGTGCAGCGGCGCGGACGCCCAGGAGGCAAAGGACCCGTCCACGCATCGCGATCCGGCGATGCCGTGGTCATGCTGGTGACCGCCCGAATGGGCGTGGCGCAGACCGGTCGAAAACCCTGCCATGACCAGCAGGGCCACACCGACTAGCCGCGTTCCGCGTTCGACGCCGGGGGTACGCATAAACCGGGACCAGGTCCGGACCAAGCAATTAGTTCACGCTTGTAAGTATACCGGGTGACTCCACTTCGACCAAACCCGCCATAAGCCCGTCGCGGTCCCCTGGTCCGATAGGTTCGCTGAGGTGGGATTTAGCCCTGGGGAGGAGCAGCCGTGAAAGTCCAAATTGCCGGGTTAAACCGGTCGTTCCCGCCTCCAGAGGGGGAATTGCGGTTGCCAGCACGGACTGTGTGGTTTTTAATGTTTGGGGGTTCAACCCGGGATGGCCACGTGTTGAACCGTATAGGTGG
>CAMFLN010000149.1 GCA_945957305.1 uncultured Planctomycetaceae bacterium
TCTGTGTCCAGATCGTGTTTGGACCGGGTACTTTGGCTGTGCTGCCGGCGCCGGCAACCCAGCCGAACTCTGCATAATAGGGATGTTCCGAGCCGGACGGCGCGAGCAACACGATCGGCGGCGATTTCGGATCGACGGTTTCGCGGTACTTGATCAGGGCGAGATCGTCAAAACGGCCGCCGCGCAGCGACAATGAGCCCTTCACGCTGGGAGTGTCGATCGCAACGCGCGGCGACGCCGCGACGACGCTTTCGCGCGTCTGGACCTGGCCCGGCACGGTCGGAAGACCTGGTGCCTGCGGTGCAACGCCAGGCTGCTGGGCGCCACCAGCTTGCGGTGCCGTGCCGGCCTGCGGCGCGGCGCCGGGCAGCTGCTGGGTCTGCTGCGCCTGTTTCTGCTTCAGCGCAGCTTCCTGCCGTTGTTTTTCGAGCTGCGGCCCGCCGACGAAATATTGCCAGCCTATGATCACGAGCACGGAAAGCCCGATCGCAAGGATCATGTTTTTCTGGTCGTTGATCATTTAGGTCCGGCTCGCGGGTTGGTCGTTCTGTCGGGTATCGGATTTCGGACGGCTCCTGATGGAGCCCAGGCGCGCGATTGCGCGTAGATACTCTGCGGCAAGCTGCGAAAAGTCGGCGGAAAGTGCCGCGCGACGGCCGATCAGTACATAGTCGTGGCCGGCGCGCAATTTGTCCGCGGAGTTCAGTCGCACAACCTCGCGCAGCCTTCGGCGCACGCGATTGCGCTCGACGGCATTGCCAACCTTTTTGGATACCGTAAAGCCGACCCGGACGGGACCTCGGTCGCTTCGGTCACGCGCCTGCAAAACAAAAGTCGCCGCCGGGATTTTGATCCCGCCCGCGGCCGCGACGAAATCCGCTCTTTTCCGGAGACGCTCCATCGCCGAACCGGCGGTCCGCCTGGAACCGCCGATCGTGGCAGCCGATCAAGCGCTCAGGCGCTTGCGGCCGCGTGCACGACGGGCAGCGATAACCTTGCGGCCGCCGACAGTCGCCATACGGGCGCGGAAACCGTGCCGGCGCTTGCGCACGAGCTTGCTGGGTTGATAGGTCCGTTTCACGGGGTCTTTCTCCGCTGGTCGCGGCGCAATGCCGGATGTTCGGGTGATGCGCCCCGGGACGCTCATCCGCAAACCAGCGGGATCGCCGAGGTCGAAAATCGTTGCGGCTTATAAGGGAATGGGGGCCTTCTCGTCAATGCGACGCGTCGATCCTGCGGCCTGACTTTGGTTTATATTTTGCCCCATTTATCAAGCAGATAGCCAAGTCCCGGGGTGGGAAGGCATGATTTCCGGCCTGCTTTGGGCAGCCAGGCCGGTGCCGACGGGGCCCGGAGCGAGATTTTGAGGCCGGATTCAGCTTTTCTGGCGGATGCCAGGCGCTGCAAGAAGGAAACCACGATTTGTACCTCCACACCGGAGGGCGCGGAAACCAAGAGACATTTTTGCGGGCGGCGCGGCCCATCCAATTCTGGCAGGGCCCGGTTCCATAGCCTGAACCGAGCATGCAGCCTGGCTCCAGGTTCCATTGAACCAAGTTTGACGCATTCGGCACCAAAACGCATCATAAGCATGTTACGCAGCATAAGCATGGTAAAGAGGCGCGGTTGATCTCCCGCGCTACCCCTGTTGTCAGGACCTGATGGCCAATTTCGACGATCAGTCGGCCCCAGTCCGCGTGCCGCGGTTCGGGCTTTCCGGAAAGCTCCTCGTCCTCACGATCCTGTTCGTGGTGATTGCGGAAGTGCTGATCTATGTCCCGTCCATCTCGCAATTCCGGCTGAACTGGCTCAACGACCGTCTGGCCGCAGCGCGTACGGCCGCGCTGGTTCTTTATGCCGCGCCGAGCGGGATGGTGCCCGAGGATCTGGCGCGCGACATCCTGTCGAATATCGGCGCCCAGGCCGTCGTCATGAAGACCGGACAGACCCGCCGTCTGCTAGCGGCCTCGGAAGTGCCGCCGGAGACGCATCGCGAGTTCGACATGCGCGACGTGACCTGGTGGGAGGCGGTTGCGGGTGCCTATCACGGTCTCACCGATCCCGGTCATACGGTCCTGCGGATCATCGGCGCCGCGCCGCGCGACGGAGAGTATCTCGAAATCCTGATGCCGAATGCGCCGCTGCAGCGGGCAATGCTGCGCTTTTCGACCAACGTGCTGATTGTGTCGCTGATTATCTCGGCCTCGACGCTCACGCTGGTCTATCTGGCGCTGCATTTCCTGTTCGTCCGGCCGATGCGCCGCATCACCCGCAACATCATGGCGTTTCGCGCCGACCCGGAGAATCCCTCGCGCACGATCAGGGTCTCCAAGCGCAATGACGAGATCGGCGTGACCGAACGCGAACTTGCCTCGATGCAGAGCAACCTCACTTCGATGCTGCATCAGCGCAGTCGCCTCGCCGCGCTCGGCCTCGCGGTGTCGAAGATCAATCACGACCTGCGCAACATGCTCTCGTCCGCGCAGCTCGTCTCGGATCAGCTGTCCACCGTGCGAGACCCACGGGTGCAGCGCTTTGCGCCCAAACTCCTTCGGGCCTTGGAGCGGGCAATCGAGCTGTGCCAGTCGACGCTGTCCTACGGCCGCGCGCAGGAATCCCCGCCGGTTCGCAAGATGATTGCGCTCGAGCCGCTGGTCGAGGAAGTGCGGGAGAATCTCGGGTTAAAGAGCGAGAACATCGGCTGGATCGTCTCGATCGAGCGAGGCCTGCAGGTGGACGCAGACCATGACCAACTGTTCCGGGTACTGCTGAACCTCGCGCGCAACGCGGTACAGGCTCTCGAGGCACGTTCGCCGAACGATCCCTTGCGCGATCAGGTTCGGATCACCGGCCGACGCGAGGGTGGCGTCGCGGTGGTGGAAATGTCCGATACGGGCCCCGGTTTCCCGACCAAGGCGAGGGAGCATCTGTTCGAGGCTTTCTCGGGCTCGACACGGCCCGGTGGAACCGGGCTGGGTCTGGCCATTGCGGCGGAGCTCCTGCGCGCGCATGGCGGCGAGATCCGTCTGGTCGAGGGAACTATCGGCGCCACGTTCCGGCTGACGATACCTGACCAGGCGGTCGACCTCGACGCCTGGCGGGAAGAGCGTGCCAGCGCTTGAGATACCCACGTCCGGCGTGTTCGTCTTGACGCCAGGAACACACCTCAACATCGCCATAGGGGCCAGTCGCTGACGGTCGCCCTGAAATTCCAGTCGATGCAAACCCTTGCCAATGCAAACCCTTGCCAATACAGGTGCGAGGCGATAGCTATCCCCCGGTTCCGCGCCCGAGTCCGGGCAGCGGCATCGGCGCCCGTAGCTCAGCTGGATAGAGCACCAGACTACGAATCTGGGGGTCAGGAGTTCGAATCTCTTCGGGCGCGCCATTCCGGTCCCAAACCACGAACGTTTTGGAGGGGGCTGGATTTGCCGAGAATGGCCGCTCTGACGGCTTCCCGACTGCCGACGATTTTCACCGATTTGTCGCCGACAATGATAGCGCCGACGACCGTCCGCAGATACGCCTTGCGCGCGGGCGTTTCGCCATTATCGAGCAGGTCTCTCATAAGTTTGCTGAACGCAGCGATCCTTTCCGGGTCGATGCTGGCCGATGGCAGCACTTGCGACGCTGCGTGGTCATAGGCCGCCTGGGCCTTCTCGCGGTCGGCTTTGAGTTCAACGATTCGCTCGCGAAGAAGATCGTCGAGTTCGACGATGCCTTCCTCGATCCCCCGATAGAGACGCTTGAGGCGATCTTCGGCATCGACGACCTGAGATTTTAGCGTAGCAAGGCGGCGGTCAACGGCGGCGGTGCGTTCCTGACGCCGGGCGGCAATCGCGGAAAGCAACTCGGCCAGACGCTCGGGCGTGAACATGTTCTCCCTGAGCGCCCTCAGAACCAGATCATCCAGGAACGCCATCCGGATCGTGTTCCCCCGGCAGGCCGTCGGTCCCTTCTGCGCACGGCTGGCGCAGGTGTAATAGGCATAAATCCGCCCTGTGCTGGAGGTCCCGGTCCGCTGCGTCATCCCACCGCCGCAATGCGCACATTTGGCAAGTCCGGTCAGAAGGATCGGACCAGTGACCACGCGCGGGGCCGTGACCTTGGGGTTATTGGCCACAAGCTGGGCCTGGACGCGGTCGAACAGATCCTGCTCGACAATGGCGGGAGTTGCGATCTCAACGATTTCCGAGGCGGGTTTGCGTTCGCCGGTCCTGGCGGAGCGAACATTGTAACGCCAGCGGCCAACATAGACGGTGTTAGTCAGGATATGGTGCGCCGGACCGACGCCAAAGGTCCCGCCGGCCTTGGTCCGGTAACCACGTCCGTTGAGCCACTTGACCAGTTGCTTGATGCCGAGCGGTGGCGTGCCGGTCCCGGTGTCACCTTCCGCATAGAGGCGAAAAATGAGCCGGACGGTCTCGGCCTCGACGGGCTCGACAGCGAGGTGCTTCTTGATCTTCTGCCCCCGCCGTTCGGCTTCGACAATGGTGTAACCGAGCGGAGGCGAGGCACCGTTCCAGAACCCTTGTTTGGCATTCTCCTTCATCGCCCTGGTCACGTTCTTGCCGTTTTCCTTCGAGGTATATTCGTCGAAGATGCCGATGATCTGGCGCATCATTTCCTGGGACGGATCGGTGCCGGTGGGCTGCGTCATTGAGACGACCTCGACGCCGTGACGGCGAAGCTTGCGGATCGTCAACTCCATCGTGGCGCCGTCGCGGAAAAACCGCGAAAAGGAGTGCACGACGATGACGTCATAGGGGTGATCTGCATCGCAGGCCCGTTCCAGCATCGCCTGAAACACCGGCCGCCGATCGTCGGTCGCGCTGGCGCCGGGCTCGACATACTCATCGACGACAGTCCAGCCGTTCGACAGACAATGACGCGTGGTCAAGTCGCGCTGCGAGGGAATTGACACCTCGCCCTCTGCCTGCCGTCCGGTCGAGACTCGCAGATAAACAGCGGCTCTCAACGGCTCCGGACAGTCCGTTGCAGCAAGACTTGTTCTTGTTTGCAAATTCCGGGTCATTGACGAATCTCTACAGCCTCGCGTGATCGCGCTGTCTCCATCTTACTATTGATGCGGGCGGGGACGTCACGCCGCCATCATGTCGAACTCGACATGAACGCGGTCATAGGGAAATTCCACGCCCCCACTTTCGGTCCGCTCCAAAATCCCCACGCCCAGCAGCAGCGTCACGTCGGAGTGGACCCCCTTGAAGTCTCGGTCGACCCGACGCGCGACTTCCCGGATCGTCAGCGGGCCGGCTCCGGTCATGACGCGCACGATCTCCATGCGCTTGGGTGCCAGCACCCGCCAAAGGTCGCTGACGCTCTCGAATGAAATTCGGTCGTCGCCAGCCTTACGCTGCCCGTGTGCAGTCGCCAGGATGCGGCGCGTTAGGTCGATTTGTGTCTCGACGCCCAGGATAACCGTCCGCATGCTCTATCTCCGCTTATTCACGTCGCGCCAAAAATCCGCCAGCAGCCGCTCCAGCCCACGAAACGTATAAGAGCTTTCCTTGCCATCCAGGTGGCGATGATCGCCCTTGCCGCGCTCGTTATCGTAACGCACGCGGCAGACGCCGTTCACCACATAGGCGAGCCGGTATTTGTAGTTGTGCTGACTGCCCGAGACGGGCTCGGGAACCTCCCACACAACCAGCTCCGCAAAGCCGGGGCCGACGACAAGGCGGGTTCGCGTAATCTTACGTGCCTTGGCCATTGATGGAATTTAATACATCAGTGTGACCATGATGTCAACGAATACATCAACACCGTGCAATTCCGCCGGATTTCTTTGTTTTCTGCGAGAGTGCAAATGTCGTCGCCCTTGGTCATGCTGACCATCAAGCATCATGCTCACTTCCGCTTGGGGATCTTCATCGCTTCATCCGGTGCAGCGGCGCCGTTTCGTGGTAAGTCAGCACCCCCAAACAGCGCATCGAGCTGTCTGCCGAGCCAGGTTTCCAGTACCTGCACCTCGGCGTCGGAAACGCGAAGAGAGCGGTCGATATCGAATTCAACCGACCAGCCGGCCTCCTTGCCCAGATTTCCTCTTGTCGCCGACCGCCGCGAGGTGCGCGCCGCTCTCCGCTCAGCGGCCATAGTCCAACCCGCGGTCATGCGTGCGCCCACTGGATGGCGGAGCGGGGCGGACGGCCTCTTGCGCCGCAGGCGGCTTGGTAGGTGGCCGCATTGCCATATCCGCCGATTGCCGGCTGTGATGCCGATCGGCCTGTTTCGCCGGCGGAGTGGCCTGTTCGATGACGGCGATCGTCGATGTCTTGGCGTGTCCGTTGGACAGTCGTCCGGCGAGTAGTGCGCGCCGCTCTTCGGCGGATGCTGCTTCGGCCTGCTGCGCGCGATCCAGCGGCAGACCGGAGGAAAGCAGCGCGTTGATCTGGGAGCGATCGACGACAAGGCGGGTTTCGTCGCGGGCGCGGCTCGCTGCGACATGTACGGCATGGCGATCGAACCGGGGATCGAGCAGCACGACGGCGCGATCAACTGTCATGCCCTGTGATCCGTGCACGGTGCTGGCATAGGCCCAGCCGAGCCGAGTTCGTCCGCGTTCGTCGGCGATGTCGGCGGGAGCGAAGCTGATGCGGCGCGTGGCGATGACCGCTTCAATACGGATGTTGCAGGGCGTATTCTGGTCTTTCGACGGATCAGCGTGGATGGCGGTCACAGTCGCAACCGTGCCGTTGACGACGCCGAGCTGATCGTTGCGAAGCTGGAAGCGGATTTTGTCGCCGGCCGCGATTTCAAGACGGGTTGACCGGCCCGATGGCGTAACCGCTTCAACGCTGGCCTCTGCGCCGTGAATGACACCCTCGCGTTTGAGTTCGGCGCGAACCGCCCGTGAGACATCCGCGACCTGTTTGTTGGTCCGGGCGATCAGGAGGGTAGAACTGTCGGGATGCTCGACGCTTGCATGGTTCCAGAGTTCGACGATCCGCTGCAGCGTAGCCCGGTAG
>CAMFLN010000150.1 GCA_945957305.1 uncultured Planctomycetaceae bacterium
GCCCACGAATGATTGATAACGCGGCCTCCATGCGTTCGAGGAAGCGTATTTCGACGACCCGATTCCGGCGAATTCGCCGGTAGACGTCGTCGATGGGCCCGTGCATGAGCAGTTGACCACGTTCGATGATGCCGATGGAAGTACAGCAATCGGCCAACTCGGTGAGGATATGGCTGGAAATCAGGATGGTTTTTCCCATGCGGCGCAATTCGCGCAACAATGCCTTGACCTCGAGTCGCGCGCGGGGGTCGAGCCCACTGGACGGTTCGTCGAGAATCAGCACCGGAGGATCGTGCACCAAGGTCTTGGCCAGGCACAGGCGTTGCTTCATGCCGCGTGACAAGCCGTTGACGAAATCGTCCCGTTTGTGTGTCAGGTCCAGGAGTTCCAGCACGTCGCTGATCACCTGTCGCCGCCGCGAGCGCGGCAGTTGGTAGGCCACGGCAAAGAAATCGAGGAACTCCCAAACCTTCATGCCGTCGTACACGCCGAAATTATCCGGCATGTAACCGACGCTGCGGCGCACGCCGAGCGGATCGCGCGTAACGCTGTGCCCATTAACGATCCCTTCGCCATGCGTGGCATTGAGCAGCGTCGCCAGAAAGCGGATGGTTGTGCTTTTTCCGGCGCCGTTGGGCCCGATGAATCCGAACAGTTCACCGGCGGGAATGGTGAGGTTCAGTGATTCGACGGCCACGTAGTCGCCGTAGGTCTTGCCGAAATCAATAAGCTCGATCATGAATGCGCAAGACCCCCGAACAAAGGTTGATTACCGCAGCATGTGCTGCGGCGCCGTGGCTACGGTTCATTCTCGGCTGGTGTCGGCGGCGAGTCGATGCCCTGGAGATCATCTTGCACGGCCTTGGCGACCTGGGCACGTGAATTGAAGTCGATCTCGACGGGACGCACGGGACCGAAGTGCAAGTGCGCGACGATCATCGTGGCATGCCTTGCTTCGGTTGCAGCCGGGGTTACCGAAAGTCCGGGAAAGGGCTCGTCGGTCCAGGCCACAAGGCGTATCTCGCGTGCAGGGTTTTCGTGTTTCGCCAGTCGGAGCAGGTTGTGCAACGACAATGAGTCCGCGGCGTCGTCGGGTGAGGAGGCAGGAAGGCTCGCCGACGGTTGAGCCTCGTTCGTTGTGCCGTTGGATTCGAAGGAAAACTGAACTTCGGCGTCCGGAGGAAGCGTTCCTAGATTCACCTCCTTCGATGCGCTGACGATCATGGCATTGCGCAAGTGCAGTCCGGTTTCATTGAGAATCTTATAGGAATTCGATTGGTCCCCGCGAGCGAAGCGAACAGCACCCGACAGTGCCACCATCTCTTCGCTGTGCAACATCCCGGTCGCATTCGAAGGAACAGAGAGGTTCATCAGCTGAATTGGCGGAATTTCCGCCGTACCGGTCGCGGCCGGTTCTTGGCGAAAGGTCACCAGTCCCCGACTCTGCTGTGATGATATCCCGCTGCCCGAGGCAAAAGGCAGAACCACGGCCGTAGGATTGTCGAAGGCCAAAGAGTAGTCGGTGGCGAGCGAGGTATAGAGCAATCCATAGCGTGTCAGATGTCCCCGCGGGTAACCGGCATGGATTTCGAGGACGGAAATATCGGTGGCCGAGCGATCAAAGCCGATATTGAGCTGGGCGAGGCGCACGACGGCCACGGCAAATGTTCCGGCGATGAACGGCGCGGCGAGCCACGCTATCTCGACGCGGCCCAGCCAGCGAAATAAAAGCCAGTTCAAGGGAACCAGGACCAGGGCGTAGATTCCCAGCATCTTCAGGACAAAGCTGGCGTGCGGAACTTCGATCCGCGCGGCTTCTTTCAGCGAATCACGTGCAGCTTTCGAGGCAAGACTCTGATCGTCCCAGGCAGCAACGCCCGCATCGACCGATTGACGATCCGCCGGATCGGGCGGGCTGGTGACGTTCACACCGCTCGTGGCGCTCACGCGGCTGGGGAGCCCCTTCACCCACGGCATCTGGTCCGCCGCTGGGGGAGAGATCGCAGCGCGGCCGGCATCACGCGTGAAGATGCGGACCTGCGAGATACGAGCCGAGTCCTCCAGCACTCCGTCGGCCCAGGAAACGCCAATCCGATCTTCGTAACCATTGACGAAGCGGCGAGGCGGACGGCGCAACAAAACGGCATTGAAGAGTCCGTCATAGCCAGGCCAGTCCACCAACTCGCGCTGTGTCAGCCGAAAGGCGGTCACCACAGCACGACCACGTCCGATCTGGCGTTCAGCGATCAAAGCGTCCTGGCCGGGCGCCTGGGCAAGCACATGGGCGTCACGTCCTTGCAGGTCCAGGTGCTGTCCAGTCCAGGAGTGCGCGACGCGAAGCTTGCGCGAGAGGTCGGGAGAAAGTTGTCCCAAGGATTGCAGCGTTTCCTCATTCAGATCCCAATTCGCGCCGGGAGCGGCCGGAAGCCAAGGGTCGAGAAAACTGCCTCGCAGCAGGTCCAGCGAGTCTGGGCCGCTGACGATCAATTGGCCTCCCCAGTGCAACCAGTCGACAAACGCCTCTTGTTGTTCACTGTTCAGCAGCCGCGGGTCCAAACTGTCCCACAACACAACGGCCGTATTCGTCCAGTACAGCGCGCGGTTCGGTACCGGTACCGTTGTCGTGATCGCCGGTAGCAACACACGGTAATGCGCCTGCAGTCCACGATCGTTGAGACTGCCCCGAGGCGCCCAGAGAGAATCGAGGGTGTGTAGAAAACGATAATCGTCAGGTGACTGTACCAGCGCCACGAAAAAAAACTGATCGCCGGGAACAAATGTTAAAAGTTCGCGGGCGGTCCAGGCTTCGCGGCCGGACGGAGATTGCAAACGCAGCGCGATCTGGCGTTCGCGACTATCGACAGGGGTGAAAACTGCAATGTCGAGCAGTTTTTTTTGCATCTTCGCCAGCAGGGCCGGGCGACTTGAGCGGAGGCCAAATGGCAGATCGTCCAGCATCACCGCCCCGCCAAGCGGCGTGACCATTTCCGTCGCCAGGTCACCGCGAAAATCGGCGAAATTCGCACGGCACTCGGCCGAGGCCAGCGTCCAGTGGCCGGGCTTGATCCCCGATTCGATGCGATCCGTCTCACTGGGGCGAAGTGAAAAAGGGCCGAATGTGAAAGGATCGATGGGCCGCTGCAGTTTGCTGTTTTCGTCCCGCGCGGCCTGCGATGCTTGCCGCGCCGCGTTGGTATCATTCTGCGTGAATCTTCGCCAGGTGAGGGTCGCCAGTGCGGCGAGCACCAGAAATGCCAAGACCCAGGATGACCGCTTTCGCAGCAGACCGTGACGCGGTCGGGCCTCGTCAGAGGCGCGGACTGTACCAGAATCGTCCGGCGCGGGCCGCTCGTCGGAGTGGGTAGACTCTGTCATGAATGGCTAACCACGCGGGCGACGGGCGAAGCGGAGGGACGGAGACTCCTCCCCTTAAGTTTAAAGGGGGCCGAAATCCTGGGAAAGAGTCCACGTGCCGTGCTGCGTTTTTGACGCCGGCGTTTCTCAGTCGCGCACGTCCGCGGCCGGTGAACCGGGTTGCAGCCGCGCGTAGTCGCTGGGGGTATCCACATCATGGAAGGCCGCAAGGTCGCGCCAGGGAACTTCGCGCACCGTGTGCCGCTCGACCAAGGCGTTAAGACCTTGGTCCGCGGTTAATCCCTCCACTTCGCTGGCTAATTTCCACGGGAACAAGACCGGATGCCCCTGTTTTCCGCCGCAGACGGGCGCGACGATCTGCCGCTCGGCGGCAGTTTCATCCGCCTCGATCACGGCATCGATCAATTCGGCGGTTAGCAGTGGCATATCGGCCGGTGCCAGCAACCAGGCATCGCTGGTCTGCGGTCGCAAGTGGTTCGCGATCCAGGCCAGCGCATGACCGACACTGGCCTTCATGTCGCGAGGCGGAACGGCGGGCACCACGACCTGCGCTCCCGCTCGCCGCGCTACGTCGGCAAGCAGTTCATCCATCGGATGGACGACCATCACGATATGCGCAACGCGACTGGCCACCCACTGTGACAACACATGCTCGATGATCGTGCTGGTTTGCCACGACAGCAGCAATTTGGGACGTCCCATGCGTTCGCTTCGTCCTGCGGCTGGGACGACGGCGAAGTAGCGAGACACGGCGGCGCGATGCGCAGAATTAGCCATAAAGGAACACCCGCGGTGTGTAACCTGATGCGGATTCCAGTAACAACGAGCTAACGATTAACAGAACGCGTGGATCAATTGTCGCAGGCATAAAATGCCGCGGGACGTCCGGGGACCTGGCCACCGCAATTACGATGAGCCACAAGTTCAGCCAAGATGCTGACGGCGATCTCGGGCACAGTTTGCGAGCCGATGTCGATGCCGACCGGCGCGAAAACTTTGGCCAGCGAATCAGGGGAGATACCCTGCGCTTCGAGATCGTCGAAGATCAGGCGAATCTTTCGCCGGCTACCAATCATGCCCACATAACAAGCGCCGCGGTCCACCAGGTGATACAACGCCTCTTCATCGTGATTATGTCCACGCGTAACGATGAGAGCGTACGTATCAGGAGTGATTTCCAATTGCGCCAAAGTTGCGCCCACGTCCCCGTGAATGAGACGTTGAGCCTGAGGAAAGCGTGCGCGGTCCACGAATTCAGCACGATCGTCGACCACCCACACGTCGAAATCGAGTTCCGCTGCCAAACTGCCGACCGCCTGTCCCACGTGTCCGCCCCCGACGATCAAGAGTCGAGATCGCGCCCGATGCGGCAGGTAGGCCACACCAGCGATCGCCTGAGGACGCGATTTCGACCGGGCTTCGGCCTGTCCCTCGCAGATCAACGCCGGCAGCCTGGACTCCGCAGAATGGCTCGCCAGCAATTCTCCGCCCAGGTCCAGCAAGTAGCTGGAAGGAGCGGAAAGGCCGCTCTTTTCGGCGTCGAACACGATCGCCTCGAGACAGCCTGTGCCGGTTTCCAACTGCTCTGCCAGCCGCTGGTAGTAACTGGCCTGAGCGATTGCCGTGAGTGGCTCGATCAACACCAGCATGCGGCCCCCGCAGATCAGCCCATCATCCCAACCGTAGTCATTATCGAGTTGGAACGCGCACAGTTCCGGCTGATTGCGATCAAAGACGGCCAGGGCCCGCCGCTTAACCTCCGCTTCGACGCAGCCACCGCCGAGAGTGCCGGCCTGCGAGCCGTCGGCAAAAACCAGCATCACGGCTCCCGCCTTCTGCGGAGTCGATCCACGCGTCTCAACCTGGCGACAAAATGTCACTTGGCGACCTGACGCCAGGCTTGCGAAGAGTCGGTTTAATAGGTCACGCATTAAAGAGACTCTTCGGGATACCGAATAACCCTTGGCTCATGCTTGTTATCGGCGCCTGCGGCACTTGAGTTTCAATTCAAGCTTATCCCCGCCGCAGGGATAGAACAACTGTTTGCAATACCTGGCCGCCACGGGATCAAGCTGGCTCTAAAACGAGCAGTTGCGTGTCGGTGACCAGATTTTTCACCTTCTCGCGATACGCCTGCATATGCGGCGCAACCAGATGGGCACGCAGAGCGTCGAGACCGCTCCATTGCTCGACCACGACGACAACGTCAGGCCGGACCGGCTTTTGAATCGGTATGCCGCTGGCGATATCGACGGCTGGCCCGTAATCCATACATCCGACCTCGGCTTTCACGAGCGGAACGAGCGCATGGAAATGTTTGAGGAATTCCGCTCTTTTTCCGGCGGCTAAAGTGATGGTGGCAATGACATGAATCAAGAGTTCAACCCTCACGGCTTGCGTTCACGGATACCTGAACAAAGAATCGCGCTAAGTTCTCTCGGCGTGACACTATTCGCCGATGCCCAATAGCTCGACCTCGAACACCAGAGTCGAGTTGGGGCCGATGACCGGAGGGCTGCCCGTGGGGCCGTAGGCCAGGTCCGACGGAATGTACAGAACCCATTTCGAACCGACCTTCATTATTTGCAAGGCTTCGGTCCAACCGGGAATGACACCGCTGACGGGAATCTTGATCGGTTCGCCTCGATCATAGGAACTGTCAAACGTGGAACCGTCGAGTAGGGTCCCCTTGTAATGGGCCGTGACGGTATCCGCCTTGGTCGGGGATTTGCCCGTTCCTTCTTTAAGAACCTTGTATTGTAGGCCGGTTTTCGTGGTCTTTACCCCCTCGGCCTTGGCATTGGCGGCGAGAAAGGCTTCTCCCTCTTTTTTATTCTGCTCGGGGATTTTTGCCGCGACTTCTTGCTCGAACGCCTTGAGGACGTTGTCCATTTCTTCATCGCTCAGATGCGCTTTCTTGCCGGCCATTCCCTCCTGCATTCCCTTGATCAAGGCCTCGCCGTCGATGGGCAATCCACGCCGCTTGAAATTGGCGCCGATGCGAAAGCCGATGGAATAGCTGGCATCCGCCGCGTTGACGCTCGGCAGGGCCTCGGACGGGGCCTTGGCCACCGGTGCACGTTTGGGGCCCTGTGCAGACACGGGAACGCAGACCAACATCGTGGTGAAGATTAGCAGCCCGGTGAGCAATCGCATGAGTCATTCCTAAGAGGGTAGAGGGCAGATTTTGTAATGCGCCGCGGAGACGCAGGAGAGAACTCTCGGCGCCACGGCGGGAAACTTCCTCATGCGGCGAGGATCAGCCTTGGTGGGTGGCACCGGATAGCCCGATCATCATACCTCCGGCTGGCCGGGTCCAGAAGATGCAATTCTCGTCCCAACCGCGGCGGGCTTCCTTCTGCAAACGCTTCGATGACTTGCAAGGTGCGCCGCCAGCCCCTACTTTTGCACAGTAGGTCTACGGTACAGTAAATTGCCTCTACGAAGTCCCCTGCGGAGATCATCACGATGCGTGCGACAGCTGCACTTTCCTTGGGATTGGCTATTTTGGGCGGCGCTTGGGCCTATGCGGCGGACCACGGCAAGGCCGCGGCGGAGCACGCCGGCGACGGGGTCGAAAAAGCCGTGGCTGTGCTTCT
>CAMFLN010000151.1 GCA_945957305.1 uncultured Planctomycetaceae bacterium
CATCAAGGGGCGCACGTCGGCTTCTGCGGCCGCGTTGGCACGCGCGGCCAGGGCGGCGATTTCTCCCCGATTTTGCGGCGCTGCGGGTGCGTCGAGAGCTGCGGGTTGCGGCGCCGTCGAAATCGCCAGGCGCGGGCGGCCGATGGCATGCCCTTTGTTATTGGCGAATTTCAGCTTGATGGTCAGGACGCTGCCCGTTGGAAATCCGACTGGCGACGCAAAATCGAACGCCGCCGCGTGAGCTTTCCCGATTTGGCCGTCGACGGCCCAGGCCGATTTGGGATCGTCGTCAATCACGGCGGCAACCGGCAGGCCCGCTTGTTCAAACGTCGCGCGCGGAGCACGCAGCTTCACCGCTTCGGCGGCGTCCGTTGTTCCCTCGCGGGCGACGGTGACTTTCAAATCGGAGAGGGCAAAGTTGCCATTGGCCGCCCGGCCAGGTCCCTTGTGGGGCAGCGACTCGTCGACGAGGGCCTCGATCCGCAGTCCTGTGATGCCGCTTTGCGCGGTGTGAGCGATAAAGGTATAAGTTTCCTCGTCGGCATTTTTGCCGCCAGCCAGCAACGAACCGTCTGCTTGCGGGTCGAGCGTTGCACCGCCGGACGTGGTGGCGCTGGCAAACTTGAGATATTGCCACGGAGTCGTGGCGCCGGACTGCTGCGCGGTGGATTGTCCTCGCAGCTCGGCCAGCCAGGCATCGAGCTTTCCAGGAAGTTGTTCCGCTTCATAGCTCGCGACGGCAGCGACCAGCGGCGCGTGTTCTCGGTCATAAGCGGCCTTGGCCAGCTCATATTTCTCGCGATCCAGATTCAGGTCGACTTCGCTGCGGACCGCGGTCGTGAACGTCGACAGCAGTCGGTAGTAGTCAGCCGTGGGAATGGGATCGAACTTGTGGTCGTGACATCGCGCGCAACCGATGGTCAATCCCAGTAGCGACGTGCCGATGGTCGCCGTCATGTCGTCGAGCTCGTCGTAACGTTCTTTTTCGACCTGGTTCTTAGTGATTTGCGTACTGTGTACGCCCGCCGCCAGGTAACCGGTCGCCATCAAGGCGAGCGGATTTTCCGGTTCGTACTCATCCCCGGCGATTTGCCATTTGACGAAAGTGTCGTAGGGCAGGTCCTGGTTGAGCGCCTTGATGACAAAATCGCGATAGTGATAGGCACTCGGCCGGTCGTAGTCATGTTCAAAGCCATGGCTTTCGGCAAAGCGGGCAAGATCGAGCCAGTGCCGGGCCCAACGCTCGCCGTAATGCGGACTCTCGAGCAAGCGATCAATCAACCGCTCGTAGGCATCGGGCGACAGGTCCTGGACAAAAGCTTCGACCTCTTCCGGCCGGGGCGGCAGGCCAATCAAGTCAAAATAAGCGCGGCGGATCAACGTGCGTTTGTCGGCCGCAGGGTTCGGAGCGAGGCCCTTCTCTTGCAGTCGCGCCAGGACAAAGCGATCGGGGGGCGTCCGGCACCATGATGGATCGCGCAAGTAGGGGGTTGCCACGGCGGGCAAGGGGCGAAAAGCCCAGTGCTGTCGGCCTTCGTCGATATTGATCGGCTTGCGCTTCGGCGACGCTGCCTTCCCATCGCGCGGATCGGGCGCCCCGCGTGACACCCAATCCCGCAAGATCGTGATTTCCTTGTCCGGCAACTTGCCCTCGGGGGGCATCTGAATGTCGCCGTCGTAGCTCAAGACTTTGACCAGGAGGCTCCCCTCGGCATCCCCGGGCATGATCGCCGGGCCCGAGTCGCCGCCGGCCTGCCACCCAGTCCGCGAATCGAGCAACAGACCGCCGCGCAGATTCTCAGCCTCTTGCGAGTGGCACTTGTAACAACGCGCAACGAGAACCGGACGCACCTGACTTTCGAAAAACGCCATTCCGTCGGCGTCTGGGTCGTCAGCGCGCAGCGTTCCGGCAACAAGAACGGCGAGCGAGAAGATGGCTATCGGGATGCGAGGCATGGTGGGAAATCGGCGGGTGGGCGGCTTTCCGTTATCTTCCGTTGCGGCCGCAGCGTGGTCAATCTTTTCGCCCCGCCGCAATCCGGCTGCCGCGAGAATCTGCCGTTAGCCGAACAGGCTGACCAACGGGCTGCCGCCATCAACGGCCGCTGTGGGACGTCCTTGCGCATCGAGCAGACGCATTTCGGGATCGATCCCCAGGGCATAGAGGACCGTCGCGGCCAGATCCTCGGGGCTGGTGGGATGACTGCTGGCGTACGCGGCATCCTTGTCCGATGTGCCATACACCACTCCGCCGCGAATTCCGCCGCCGGCGAGTACCGCGGGAAACAAAGTGCTCCAGTGGTTGCGGCCCCAATTCCCATTGGCGGCCGGAGTACGTCCCATTTCGCCCAGGCACACGACCAATGTCTCGTCCAGCAGGCCGCGCTCTTGCAGGTCCTCGATCAAAGTGGCGAGCGCCGAATCGAGCCCCGGCAGCAAGTGTTTGCGCACGTCGTCGCTGTGGGTATGCGAGTCCCAGCTATAGCCGTCGACCGTGTCCCAGGCGACCGTTACGAAGCGGGCGCCGGATTCGACCAGCCGACGAGCCAACAGCGTGGACTGACCGAACAAATGCCGACCATAGCGATCACGTAGCGCGGCCGGCTCTTGGCGAATGTCGAGCGCCTGTCGTGTCCGATCGGACGTGATCAAGGCCAGGGCGCGCTCCTGGAAGCGTTGATAGGGCGTTGCAAAGGCGTCGTGATCGAGCCGCCTGCGCTCGACGTCGAACTGTTCCAGGAGCGAACGCCTGCGACTCAGGCGATCGAGCGAGAGGCTTTCGTCTGCCGCCAGCCCCTTGATGCGAAAATCGAGCTCTTCGTCTGTGCATTCGCGAAAGAAAGGGTTGTCTTTGTTGTTGCGGGGCAGGATGTCAGTGGCCAGTGCGTCATAGCCGCGGCCCAGCCAGCCGGCATACTGGCCGGGGCGATCGAGCTTGGTGCTGTAGGGCTGCATATGCCCTAGGCGATTTGGCAAATAAACGTAACTGGGGATCTCACGCTGGACCCCGCCTGGTGCGTGCTGGTCGACGTGTTCGACCATTGAACCCAGCGCTGGCCAATCCTTTTCCGTGGCGTTGAAGCCACCACCGATAGGAATGTGCCAGGGATGCCCCGTCTGGATGTAATGAGCACCGCTGCTGTGGTCGTTATACGAGTGCGTCATGGTTCGAATGACGCAAAACTTGTCACTCAACGTGGCCAGTCGCGGCAAGTGCTCAGAAATCAGCAATCCCGGCGTGCGCGAGTCGATCGGCTTGAAGGGACCACGAATTTTCTCAGGAGCATTTGGCTTCAGATCGAAAGTTTCGAGCTGGCTGGGGCCGCCAAACAGAAACAGAAAGATGACGCTCTTGGCGCGTGGCGCAATTTGTGAAACCGACTGTGCGGACTCCGCCGCCCAAACTTTGGATAGGCTCAGGCCGAACAGTCCGGCGCCCCCGGCCTGTAACACCTGCCGCCGCGTAACGCCGCCGCAGACCCGCTGACGTCCGCCGAGGATGTTTAGCATCGTGCTCGCAACTCCGGTGCCCGGGACCACCCATCAACGAACATGGATGGTAGCAAAACGGGCAGGCGATTGCACGCGTTCAAGGGGAGAGAAGCAGACGGGAATTGATGTTTCAGCGAACCGAAACTGTCGGTTTCCCATTTAGCCGCCAGCCCGTGGCGGCGAAGAACGGGCGAACCCAGGGGCCCGTCAAATCGTCACTTGGACGGTAACAACTTCGATCAGGCCAAAACGTCGGTGGAAGCGGATCGATCGGTACCTCGCGTACCACTGTCGTTTGGCCTTATTCTCACTGTGACGGCGGTTGCGTTTTCCGTCTGGCATGTTTCGGCCCTCCCTTGCTGCTGTCCGTCTGTTTCTACGCGTTTCGGGTCTCTATTGGGTCAAGCGAAATGTTGGGCGTTTTGTTACCATGCCGCCAGTTCGTCGATCGTTTTTGGAGCAATTCCCCGTGGAAATCACGTTTTCTCGCGGCCACCTGCGCCCGTGGCAACTCGACGATGCTCCGTCGCTGGTGGCCCAGGCGAACAATCGCCGCATCTGGAGAAATCTGCGCGACGGATTTCCCCACCCCTACACGCTGGCGGATGCGGACCGATGGCTGGTCGTGGCCAATAAGTTCGATCCCCCGCAGAATTTTGCGATTGTCCTGCACGGGGCTGCCGTCGGTGGGATTGGCCTGCTGACCAAAGAGGACGTTTACCGGCGCTCGGCCGAGGTGGGCTATTGGCTGGGAGAGGAATATTGGGGCCAAGGAGTCATGTCCCAAGCCCTGCCGGCGTTTGTGGATTATGCCTTTGAGCGCTTCGATGTTTGCCGCCTGTACGCCGGCATTTTTGCGTGGAATCCAGCCAGCGGACGCGTGCTGGAAAAAGCGGGCTTTCAGTGCGAGGCGCGGCACCGCTCGGCAATCACCAAAGACGGCGCGACGACCGACGAGCTGATCTACGCGCTGGTCCGCGACAAGACGTAGTTTCTGCTTGCGGAAAAGGCGTGCTATTCGTCGGCTATATGAATCTGTACGCCGGCTTCCACCGCGGATTGCTCCGCAGTGGGCGGAGAAAGCCGATCGGCTGCTTCCTGCATCCGCCGGCTCAGTTCCGCATCTTGCCGCCAGTCGGCGCGGCGGGCCTGGTACCGGTAGCCCACCACGATGGGATCCTCGTCAGCATTCTCGATCGGATGATGGTGCGTTCGGTAAACCGCGCGAATGCGCGCCTGAGCATCGGCGGGAAGGCTCTCGACCCCGACGTGCAAATCGACCTCTTTAGACAGATTGACCACTTCCTGATTAGCCGGGTCGAACGTAAACGTCTTCGGCGTACGTTCAAAACCTGGCAGCATTACCGAATCGGGCGTCCCCACATGAAAGCCGCCGAACACGTGACACAATTCATGGACCAGGCGCGTCGTTGCACCGGTCGTCCCCCAGCAATCCGGAATAACAACGCACTGGCTGTAGTATTGCGTCACGCCGCGAATCTCGCCGCGAGGGCCGGGGAAGGGGACCATCGTAAAGCCGATGGCCAGGTCCGCTTCACCCAATTCAATCTTGTGCAGCCGTTCAAAGGCCTCGCCGGCCGTCTGCGGCGCGATCTGGTAGTCCCAAGTCCGAAAGCCGATGACCCGAAATTGAATCGGGAACTGTTGCAGAAAGCGCGCCGCGGCGGCTTCGACGATTCCTCGGGCACGCTCTTGCCATTGATCGCGATAGAAAGCCCGATACTCCTTGCCTCCGGCGATGACGACCTTGACCTCGCGCACTTGCGGCCAATGTGGTGTGCTGGACGAGTTGTCCGAAGAGGCCGTGTTAGACGGAGCCATGCGCAATTCCAATTGGCCGCTGGTCGAATTAAGAAAGCGAAAATGCCGGTCCGGCGGCAGGCTGTAACGCTTCGCTTAGCTGCCGCTGCGGAACTGGATTTCGACTGGCCGTGTAGCCGCTATTGACGCGGACTCTCCGACGGCGATTGTGATTTTGCGCGGGGCTCCTCGCTCGGCATTCGTGATCTGGCAGGCAATCGCCGCGGGACTGGCGTTTTCCAACGTTATGGCCGCCCGTGCCGTTTGCGTCCGGGACAGCAAAGCCATCACCAGAACGACGAGCCAGATGTGCGCCACCGGCCGAACGCCCATCGGCATGCATGGCACGTGGCACTTGGGAGTATGTATCATGTTAGCGTCGCAAGTTCGGAAGCAGCCGATGGCGTGCTCGCGTGATAAAGTCGCCTGGCCTTCACTCTGCATTATATACTGTTGATGATGTGGCCTGATTCGACGGAAACTCAAGAACTGTTGTCATCAGCACTTGCCGGCGATGCCGCCGCGCGAAACCGCCTGTTCGAGCGGCATCGTGACGTGCTGCGACGCATGGTCGGGTTGCGCATGGATCGCGCCGTGCAAAGCCGGTTGGACGCGAGCGATATCGTCCAGGACGTGCTCGTCGAGGCGAACCGCCGGCTGGCTGATTATCTGGCCACGACCAAGATGCCGTTTCACGTCTGGTTACGGCATCTTGCTCGCGATCACCTGATCGACGCTCACCGCCGTCACCGGGGCGCGGCCCGCCGCAGCGTCGATCGCGAGCAGTCCCTGGTAGGCGCCGGCTACGACGATCGCTCGGCCATGGATCTGGCGGCTTTGATTCGAGACGGAGAAATGACTCCTGCGGCAGCCGCCACGCATCATGAGTTGGAAGCTCGCTTTCAGGCCGCGCTGGAAGTTCTGGAGGAAACGGATCGCGAGATCATCCTCATGCGCCATTTCGAGCAAATGACAAATCAGCAAGCGGCGCAAGCTCTCGACTTGTCAGAACCGGCGGCCGGCATGCGCTACCTGCGAGCCATGCGGCGCCTGCGCACTTTGTTGGAAGAGTCCCCCCAGGAACGTGGCGCGCCATGACCCGCGATCGCGAGGGCCCGAGTATGCCGGCAACTGACCCGGCGGTGGCTGCGTCTCCTGCCGCCCCAGGCAAGGATGACGGCGCGATCGGAACCGACGATGAACGCCTGGCGCAATTGCTCGATGCTCTCACCGAGCAACTACGCCGCGGCGAGAAGCCAGACATCGACAGCCTGCTCGTGCGGCACCCGGACCTGGCCGAGGACTTGCGCTCTCTTTGGGCCGCCCTCTTGGTGACCCAGTGCGTCGCCGCCGGCGCTCAGCAGTTCGATCTCTCTCGCAGGGGCACTCGAAACGCCACGCCGCAAGGCGCTGAGGAAACACGCGAACATCCGCCGGCAGACAAAAGTGAATCGGTGGACGTTGAACTGGGATTAAGTACGAACCGGCGTTTTGCCGACTATGATCTGCTCGAAGAGCTGGGCCGGGGCGGAATGGGCGTGGTCTTCAAGGCTCGCCAGCTGAGTTTGAATCGCATCGTGGCTTTGAAAATGACGCTCCGCGGCGATATGGCCAGTGCCGCCGATCTAGCACGCTTTCGCACCGAGGC
>CAMFLN010000152.1 GCA_945957305.1 uncultured Planctomycetaceae bacterium
CAATACGGCCTGGATGCTTTCGTGCAGGCTGGCGGCTTCGTCGATCGAGAGCCACAGCCAACAAGCGGCCGCCCACAGCCAGACGCGGTAGCGACCATGGTAATCGTCGAGCCGATGTTTGCGGAGGGAATAGACCACGAGCGCCACGACGCCCGCCAGGTCGAGCGTAATCGAAGTGAACCAGTTGTTCAGACTTCCCTCGCCGGCCAGGTCGAAGGCGGGGACGTGCCCTTCGCTCAGTTCGGCCACGCGCGTGATGTACACGGCCTCGATGCCGGCGATCAGGACCAACCCGACAAAGAACAGCAACGCCAGGCTGGTGATTTTTTGCGGAATAAAGTCGATCAACCGCGGCTGGTTATCGCGCATGACTTCGGCCGGATAGCGCCGCCCGCTGCCGCGCGTACCGTTTGCGGCGCGCGCAGGCGTGGTGGTCGACGTCGCGGCGGACGACGCTTCATCGGACATCACGCGGCGACGACGATCGTCGCCTTGTCGAGAGCGAAAGAACTGCACCATGGGATGTTGAGCAAGCTGGGGACCGGTCTAAAGTCGGTCCGGTTCCGGTCGGCTGTCGTCGAAAAAATAAGCGGACGCCCGCGGCGCAACGTGTTATCGACACAGTCGCCGTGCGTCGCGGGGTTTCAGGCAGGAGGTGCGCGATAGTCTGGATGGGATAGCAGTCACTGCAGGCGCAGGCGACATGGCGGCACCTGGGACATCATTCGGCGCGCCGCGGGCCGGCACTGTACTTTCCTCTGCGCGGCCGCTGCCAGTTGACAAGTCCGCCTACGCTACCAGTTGAGTTCATGCATTTCAGGGCTCGTGCGACATCTCAGCGGCTTCGCAACATGTGCGCCTGAAAGCCGCTAGCACTGCCAGCAGAGAGCCGCATTCGCATTGACGTTCCCTGAAGAGTGCGGGTAACTTCCCGCCCGCATAAAGTCGAACCGACAGGAGCTCCCCATGCGCGAATTTGTACGGCAATTTGTCAGTGCCGCGGCCGACACGCTCGACCTGGATGGACCCGTGGCGCTGTTGGCCTCTGATACCGCGGGGGGAGCTGGCGATTGGATGCGCCGGCAATTCGGCAACCAGCTCACGATCGATTGCCGTATTCCGGCGAACAGCAAGGAAGTAGAGGAAGTCGCGCTCGGCTCGCTGCCGTTCGAGGAGGAATCTGTGCGAGCGCTGTTTTGCCTTGACCTGTTGCGTCGCTTCGACGAGAGCGCGGAATTGCTCCGGATGTCGCGGCCGCTGTTGGCTCCCGGAGGTCTGTTGCTCTTCACGGCGCACATCGGCGATGCTCGGCCGCAGCCTGGCGTATCGCGCGTGTTAACCCCGCTGGGACTCGAGCGGTTGGCAGCCGATCTGGATGCCGCGATTCTCGGTTGGCAGGGAGATGCGGACTTTCCGGATAGCTTGTTCCTGGTGGCCTGTCGCGCGCCGGTGCCCACGAGCTTCGCGCAGGCGGCCGGACGATTTGTCGAAGCGTTTCAAACGACCAAGATTGTCGCGCCCGAGCCGGCAACGTGGCCCGTCAAACTGTGGCGGTTGTGGCAAGCTTGGCGACACGGTCCGGTTGTCAGTGCGCCCGAGACATCGGCCGCCGCGACGAGCTTCTTGCTGCATCTTCCCAGCCAGTCGAATTGGAAAGAGGCGTTATTGAATTGGCCGCCGGCGAAAGAGATGCCTGAGCCCGGCTTGGATCTGTGCTAACGGGGAGTCAGTTGCGTCACTAGCGTGGGAAGAGATTCATCCACCGATGACGCAGATTTCGCAGAGGAGAATTCGCCGCTTCCCGATCCATGCTCAACGTCTGTGATTTCTTATCTGCGCGTTCTGCGTCAACGGTGGATGAAGGAATCTCGAATCGTCATGCGCCTTCGGCGCACGGGCTGCGAGTTGTCCCGGGCGCCCTGTGTGCGGCGCAGACTTGCCCTTCAATTGCCTTTGTCGGCAATGATGGGGTTGCGCAGCAAGCCGACCCGTTCGATCTCGACTTCGGCCACGTCCCCCGGCTGCAGGTAGATCGGCGGCTTGCGCGCGAATCCTACGCCCGGTGGCGTGCCGGTAAAAATCACGTCTCCAGGGCAGAGCGTGCAGATGCGCGAGATGTATGCCACGAGCTCAGGCACCGAGAAGATCAGCTGATCGGTGTTCGAGTCCTGCAGCACTTGTCCATTGACGCGGCATTGAATGCGCAGGTGCCCCGGGTCGCCGACTTCGTCCGGCGTAACCAGAGCCGGCCCAAACGGCGCGAACCCGTCGAAGGTCTTTCCCAACAGCCATTGCTTGCCGGGCTTGCCGATCTGCCAATCGCGGGCCGAGACGTCATTGCCGACGCAGTAGCCGCCGACGTGATCGAAGGCTTTCGACTCGGCGATCCGCCGGCCGCGGCGGCCAATCACCACGACCAGTTCCGCCTCGTAATCGACTTCCTTGCTTTCGTCCGGCAGAGCGACCGTATCTCCATGGGCCGCGACCGCCGTGGGGAACTTGTTGAAGATCACCGGTTCCGGGGGCGGTTCGACGCCGCTTTCACGAGCGTGATCCGCATAATTCAGCCCGACGCAGATCACCTTCTGGGGATCGGGAATCGGGGCGAGCAAGCGCACGGTGGCCGGGTCGATCGTGGCCCCTTTCGACAGGGCGGCCGCGGCGCGACCCATCAGCTCGGGTCCGCCGGCCAAAAGCTCTTTCAGCGACCAGGGGAGGGTCGGATCGGTGCTGGCCAGATCGACATAACGCCCATCACGAACCGCGCCGAGGCGTGGGCCTTGGGCACCTTGAAAAGTGACGAATTTCACAGGGACCTCCGAAATCGTTCCAGGGCGCGGTTGGCCAACGTAGCCGTTCTCCACCTGCGGGGGGCACAAGTCGCCACTTCACCCGCCAGGATCGCAACAAATTAAATCCTCGCTCTACGCCATGCAAGGTGCTGCTCTTGGGGGGACGGAGGTGCCCAGTCCCGCGGGCATCAATTCTGCCAACTCTTCACAGAGTGAAAAAAGACCCGACCGGGGCGGCCGTTGTGACCTATGCTTTCCGATGGAAGGCTCAGAATCACATCTCAGGGGCAGAGCCGGCCACGGGGACTACACGCCAAGAGCGTGAGCGCGAAGATGGCTTCTTCCTGTCCGACCATCACCGCCGAAGAATGCTTTTCGTCCGAGGCGCTACTCGCAACGGTTGCCACGCCCGCGGATCCATCGTCGGGCGACCTGTTTCGAGCGAGTTCGGCTGTCAGCACGCAACCGGATGCGGAGCGGTGCAGCGAGCAGCGTCCCTCCAACGACGGCAGTTCCCTGTCCCGCTCGAGTGAGCTGAGCAAGCTGCTCGCGGATCTCGAAGACGTTCCGCGCAACAACCGCAGCGTGCTCCATCAGCTGACGCCGACGCAAGAGAATGCCTTGGTGCAGGTACGTTTGGGCATTGCGAGCAGTCTTTACACGGCCCTTAAATGGAAGCACGAGCCGACGGCACGTCATTGCTTGCGCGTGGCGTTGGGATGTTCCGCTTGGGTGCATCGTTTGGGACTGCCCCCGGAACGTCGCGACGAGATCGAAGTGGCGGCGCTGTTGCACGACATCGGCAAGATCGGCATCCCCGAGCAGATACTCACCAAACCGGCCAAGCTTACTCAGCAGGAAGCAGCCGTCATCGAAGGTCATTGGCTCGTAGGTCTCGAAATTCTGCGCAGTTGCTGCGCCGCCAAGACCCTGCAAGACATCCTGCTCTATACGCCGGCCTGGTTCGATGGCAGCAAGCTGGGTTTTGGTGTGCTGGGCGAATCCTTGCCGTTGGGCTCGCGCATCATCGCGATCATGGATGCTTTCGATTCGATGACGACCGACCATGATTGGCGCCCGGCGCTGACGCGCGAACAAGCGTTTCAAGAGTTGTACCGCGGGGCCGGGCGGCAATTTGACCCGCGCCTGGTCAAGTCGTTTTGCGAGCTGCACGATCACGACGAATCGAAATTGCTCGAATGGGTGCCCCGGCGCTGGCTGCAGCAGCTTGATCCTGGCGAGGTCAACGCCGTGTGGCGTTTGAATGATCGCGATGCTCCCTCGCCGCAGCTTTATCAAATGCCGCACTTCCAAGAGCGGCTGATCGACGAGCTGCCGCAGGCCGTGGTGTTTGTCGACAGCAGCCTGCGCATCATTCGTTGGAACGGCGCCGCCGAACGACTCACGGGCGTCGCCGCGGCTAGTGTCTACTTGCGCAATTGGGCCCCGAGCCTGCTACGGTTGCGCGACGAACGCAAAGCCGTGATCCGCGACGATCAATGCCCTGTCGCGTATGCATTACGTACCAATTCACCGTGGAGCGGAAGGTTGCACCTGCGCGGCCGCACCGGGCATGTCTTGAGCGTGGCCGCGCAGGCCTTGCCGGTGCCAGGCGAAGATGGCTTGCCGCAAGGCATGGTCCTGACACTGCACGAAACCACCGAGGAAAGTCCGCCGCTTGATGAGGCCGCAGATCGCCGGGACGTGATTATTCATGACCCGTTGACGCAATTGCTCAATCGCGCCGAGTTTGACCGGCGGTTTGATGCGTTGTTGGCCGCGCATGCCAAGAACAAGCACTCCTGCAGCCTGATCATCGTGGACATCGACGAATTAAAGGCCGTCAACCACGATTACGGACATCGCGCAGGGGACGACGTGATTCGCGCGGTCGCGGCCCTCCTGCCCGGCTCCTGCCGCGGGGAAGATATCGTAGCTCGTTACGATGGTGAACAGTTCGTCATCTTCTGCGCCCAGTGCGACGGTCAGGGAGCCAAGCGGCGTGCCGAAGACTTGCGCATTGCTTGTGCGCACATGGTCCATGACGCGCTGGGGGACCGACAAGTGACCGCCAGTTTCGGCGTCACCGAAATCCTGCCCGGCGACACACCCGACACCATGATCCGCCGCGCCGATCGAGCCCTGGCCGAAGCCAAAGCTCAGGGGCGGAACACGGTCGTCGAGCTCGGTTGCGGCCAAGCTCCGCGCGGCAAGGCGATCATTCGCTTGCGTCGCAAGTCCGCCCCGGGCGAACCATTAGTCGATCAGCAACTGGCCAGCCACGTACCGCTGGACGTCAGCGTGGAAAAACTGCGCGGCTTCATCGCAGATCATCATGCCACCATCGTCGAACTGAAGGAAACGCGCGTGGTGTTGGCCATCACCTGTGGTCCCCCGTCGCGACCATTTCTGGCTGCAGCCGCGCGTCCGACCCGGTTTACGATGG
Source organism: uncultured Planctomycetaceae bacterium (assembly GCA_945957305.1). GTDB lineage: Bacteria > Planctomycetota > Planctomycetia > Pirellulales > JACPPG01 > JACPPG01. Next base: position 5,239 of record CAMFLN010000152.1, read on the forward strand.
AAATCGAGTTCCGCGAGGAACGGGCTCGACAGGAACTCGCTGGCGGCGCGCACTTGGATCAGTTTCTGCGCACGCTGATCCAAGTTGTCATTCGGCCCGAGCGCAGCAAGCCGCGACAGCAGCGGGCTGTCGAAGATCACGCACGGCAGTTGCTGATCAGCCTGCGAGCTTATCTGATGGCGGTCGACCCGTCGGATGTGGGGGGCAACCTGCTTGCGCGAGCGCGGCATTTGCTGACGCCTTGGCGCGGCAAATAAGCGCACTAAAAGGTTACGTCGCACGGCAATTCGACGCCGTCGGCCGCGACTGTCTGGCAGGCATGGGGCCAATTGCCACCCCCCGTTTCATCGGGTATGCTGCGCGCCGCTACGCACAGGATGCGAATTTCAATGCCGCATCAAGCGGCTTTCCGCCGATGACGCGCGAGACGGAGAAAACATTATGGCTTATACCCTGCCCGACCTCCCTTATGCCTTTGACGCCCTGGAACCGCACATTGATGCGCAGACGATGCAAATTCATCACGATAAGCATCATGCGGCCTACGTCACGAACTTGAACAACGCGATTCAAGGAACGGACCTGGGCAATCAGAGCATCGAGTCGCTCGTGGCCGCGATCGACAAGGTGCCGGAAAATATCCGCACCGTCGTCCGCAATAACGGCGGCGGACACGCCAACCATTCCTTGTTCTGGACCGTGATGGGACCGAAGTGCGGCGGCGCTCCGTCGGGCGCGTTGGCCGATGCGATCAATGCCGACCTGGGGGGCTTCGATTCGTTCAAGGAAGCCTTTACCAAGGCGGCCACCACGCGCTTCGGCAGCGGTTGGGCGTGGCTCAGCTTGGGACCAGGGGGCAAGCTCGTCGTCGAGAGCACGCCAAATCAAGACAACCCCTTGATGCACGGCAATAAGCCGATCCTGGGCTTGGACGTCTGGGAACACGCCTATTACCTGAAGTACCAGAATCGCCGGCCGGAATACATCGCGGCGTTCTGGAACGTCGTGAACTGGCCGGCCGTGGCCGAACGATTTGCCGCCGCTAAGCGCTAGGCGCCGGGTGCCACTGCTAGCTTGCCTAGCAGTGTCTGACAAACGCTTGGCCGAGTGCGTCGTGGCATTCGCTTTGGCTTGCGACCACGCTTTTCATCGATGCTTCACCACGACCGTCCGCACGATCCCGTGCTGGCGGTCGTGGCTTTTTGCACTTCTGAAATTTGCTAGTAGCCAGCTTCAGCAACGTTCCGCGAGCGCAATAATGCTGTTGACCGCGCGCAGGGACCTTCTATAATCCCCGCCCGGTTGCGCCGTAGGCGGGACCTCTCGCAATCGTTCGTTCTGACGCGATTGTATCGAGTTGGCCGGCGCGCTCGTCCGATAAGAGTCTGCAGACACCACCGGTGAGTTGGGTATGCGCCCTTCGCGCCGGTCACGGCACATCTGTCTTTGACGAAATCAGGGAAGCGTCCGGCGCGCGGGCACGGCAAGGAGGTCGTGCGGTCGGCAACTTCTCTGCCACATCTTCTTCTCTACAAGGCAACCGAGCCATGTATGTTTCCGTTGCGCGGACGTTCACAGTCGGCGTTTTGATGTTGGGCTTGGCGGGTTGCCAAAGCGGCGCGAGCTGGCCGTGGGCGAAAAAAGATCCTGCTGTTTCGCAGCCGTATCCGACAGGAGCGACCCCCGGCGCCGGCTACTCGAGCCAGGCGGCCACGGGA
>CAMFLN010000153.1 GCA_945957305.1 uncultured Planctomycetaceae bacterium
TTAATTATCCTTCGCTTGCTCCGCGCCGTCCAACTACACATCCAGATTTCGCACTTCCAAGGCGTGTTTCTCGATGAATTCCCGGCGGGGTTCGACTTTGTCCCCCATCAGGATGCGGAACAGTTCGTCCGCGCCCGAGACGTCTTCCATCCGCACTTGTAGCAGCGTGCGGTTCTCGGGATTGAGGGTCGTATCGCGCAACTCTTCGGCGTTCATTTCGCCCAACCCCTTGAAGCGGGTGATCGACAGGCCCCGTTCGCCGGCCGAGCGGACCGCCGCCAGCAGACTGCGCAGATCCTCGATGCCGATCTCGTTCTCGCCGCGCCGCAGCACGTAGCGCGACTCTTCGGTGCCGGTACGCTCCTGCGGAATCAGCGACTGAATGTCAAAGCCCATCGCCGCCAGGTCGGCCAGGGCCTTGTTGATCGAGCGGACCTCGTGCAGTTCGACGATATGCAGCCGGTGCGCCGCATCGCCATTCAAGGGCGCGGGCGTCCCTTCGGCGGGCGGGCCCGCATGTGGGCGTGAACCGCGATCGGCCGGTTGATCGGCGACGGTCAACTCCTTGCCCCCCGCCTTCTCGCGCTCGGCGACGAACTTGTCGAGCTCTTCGCGCGTGGTGAACCAATGCTCCTGCGCACCAAGAAAGACGTGATAAACCGGCAAACGGTTGGTGACCGGATCCTGGCGCACGGCGTGCTGCCGCAGGCTGATGCCGCGACGTTCGAGCGCGACCAGCGACTCTTCGAGCGTGGTCAGCGTCTGACAGAGCTTGGCCATGTCGGCGCCGGCGATCTCGCGGCCATCTTTCGGATCGAAGACCGCGTCCTGCCGCCCCAACTCAAGCAATTGCGTGCGCATCTCTTCATCGGTCTGGACGTAATACGTGTCCCGCTTGCTTTTCACACGGAAGAGCGGAGGCTGGGCTACGAATACGTGCCCCCCCTTCACCAGCGGATACATCTGCCGATAGAAGAACGTCAGCAACAGCGTGCGAATGTGCGAGCCGTCGACGTCGGCGTCGGTCATGATGACGATCTTGTTGTAGCGGCGCTTGGCCAGGTTCATTTCCTCGCCAATGCCCGAGCCGATCGCCGAGATGATGCTGCGCACTTCCTCGTTGGCCAGCACCTTATCTTCGCGCGATTTGAAGGCATTGATGATTTTGCCGCGCAAGGGAAGGATGGCCTGAAATTCGCGCAGGCGTCCTCCTTCGGCGCTGCCGCCGGCCGAATCACCTTCGACCAGGTACAGTTCGCACTTCTCGACTTCGCGGCTCGAACAGTCGCGCAGCTTGCCGGGCAGTCCCCCGCCGGAAAGCGCGCCTTTGCGTTCGCGCACCATCAGCCGCGCCTTGCGGGCGCTCTCGCGCGCTTCGGCCGCGAGCAGTCCCTTCTGGGCCATGACCTTGGCCGTCTTGGGGTTCTCTTCCAGGAAGCGATTCAGAAAATCGCCGACGGCCGAGTTCACGATCCCTTCCACTTCGCTGTTGCCGAGCTTGGTCTTGGTCTGCCCTTCGAATTGCGGCTCGGGCACGCGCAGCGAGATGACGGCCGTGAGCCCTTCGCGGAAGTCCTCGCCCGTGGGGACCAGGTCCTTGAAGAGATTTTCTTTCTTGCCGTAATTATTCAGTGTGCGCGTGAGTGCCGTGCGGAAGCCCGAGAGGTGCGTCCCCCCTTCGGTCGTGGCGATGTTGTTGACGTAGGAGTGGACATTCTCTGTGTACTCAGATGAGTACTGCATGGCCACTTCCAGGCCGATGCCGTCGTATTCGCCGGCGATGTAGATCACGTCCGCGTGCAACGGCTCGGTGGCGCGATTCAAGTGCGCGACGAACTCGATGATGCCGCGCTTGTATTGGAACGAATCTCCTTCGCCGGTGCGCTCGTCACGGAACGTGATCCGCACGCCGCGGTTGAGGAACGCCAGCTCCTGCAAACGCTTGTACAGCGTGTTGTAAACAAACTTGTTGTTGGGAAAGATTTCGGGGTCGGGCTTGAAGGTGGTCTTTGTGCCCACCTTGTCAGTGGTGCCGATGCGGCGCACTTCGGTGGTGGGGACGCCGCGCTCGTACTCTTGTTGATAAACGTGTCCCTGCCGGCGCACCTCGACCTCGCACCATTCCGACAGGAAGTTGACGACCGTCACGCCGACGCCGTGCAACCCGCCCGAGGTCTGGTACGCGCCTTTCGAAAACTTGCCACCGAACTTGAGCACGGTCATCACGCCCTGCAGCGTGGAGAAGCCTAGATCCGGGTGTTGCTCAACGGGGATACCGCGGCCGTCGTCCTCGACAGTCACCGAGCCGTCGATGTTGATCGTGACGCTCACCGTGCGGGCATGGCCGGCCATCGCCTCGTCGATCGAATTGTCGACGACTTCGTACACCAGGTGGTGCAAACCACGGACCCCGGTGTCGCCGATGTACATACTGGGGCGCTCGCGGACGTGCTCCAGGTCGCTGAGATGTTCGAGTTGATCGGCACCGTAGTCGGCCTCGACCTTGCGATACTCAGGCATGTCAGCCTGGGCGCCATCCTGCTCGGGCGTGGATGCGGATTCGTCTGCCATGAGGTTCTGTTACGTCCTTTCCGAAAACACTTACCACGCTTGCTTATTACAACCGGAACGCCTCGTGCGTGGCCGGCGATGCATCGTGGTTGATAACTGATTATTCCGTAGGTCCAACCCGAAAACGCAGGTCGGAAATCTGTTCGTGCGGCAGTCGTTTACGCATTTCCGCCAGGATGGCCGCTTTTTGAAAAGTCAGTTCCTGCACCAAAGCCGAATGCGTCACGGTCACTTCCAATCGTCCTTGTCGGATCAATCCCACACGGCTGTGCTGCGCGATCAACTCGCCCGCGGCCTGCTGCCAGGCTTGTTCCAAATCAGCTGACGACTGCTCGCGGGCGTAGCCGCGACGTGCCATCAATTCGGATAGCAGGTCAGCGATCTTGCGGGGACGTCCGCTCGACACAATCTAGTCTCACTGCTTCTTGGTTCATCGAGTATTTCGTGCTAACGATCACGCGCCAGCGGCATGATCACATAGGCGTAGCCGTCCGTCGTGCGGCAGACCGCCGCGCTCTCGGCATCCTTCAGCTCCAGGGTGAACGTCGCCTCGGGCTCGAGCACCTTGAGGAAGTCGTTGAAAAACCGCGGATCCAAACTGATCGACACCGCGGCCCCGTCATAGGCGATCGGCATCTCGACACGCGACTGGCCGACTTCCGGCGCGCGTCCGGCCAGAATCACCTTACCGCCACCAAACGTGAAATCGACGCCACGGCTTTCTTCGCTGGTGACGATCGCCGCTTGCCGCACGGCGGAATGCAAAGGTCCGACTGACATCTCGATCTTCACGGCGTCAGGACGCTTGGGAAAAACTTCCCGCCACTTGGGAAACCGTCCCTCGACCAGTCGCGAGTACAACATCGCCCGTGGACTTTTCACCAACACCTCGTTGGCCCGGGCGGCAATGTGGATCTCGGCGTCGGGCTCGGTCAGGATTTTGTCGATCAAGTGCATACTGCGTGCTGGCACGATCGTCATGCTGTCGCCCGTCGAATGCCCCCCCACGCTTTGGGCGGGCGCTTCCATCATCGCCAGACGGCGACCGTCGGTGCCGACCGCGGTGATCTTGTCGTCGTGCAACTCGATCAAGACGCCCCCCAAAGCGTAGCGGCTGCTTTCGTTGTCGGTGGCAAACGAGGTCCGCCGAATGATTTGCGACAGCACCCGCGCCGTGACAACGTGATACTTCTGTTCGGTGAATTCGCTGACCGCGGGAAACTCGGCCGGGTTTTCGGCCGGCAGGCGGAACTCGCTGTGTTCGCCACTGACCACCACGCCGCTGCCGTCGGTTTCCAAACGCAAGACCGGGTCGCCGCTCTCGCGCAAAATCGAGCCGAAACGTTGGATCGGCAGCACTACGCTCCCCGGAGCGTCCGCTTCGATCCCGGGTACATCCACGCGGATCCCCACTTCCAGATCCGTGGCCAGAAACACGCCGCCGTCGGCGCGGGCTTCGAGTTTTACGTTTTGCAGAATCGGCTTCGGGCTGCGCGACGGCGCCACGCCCGCTGCATTTTGAAACGCCCCCAACATCTTCTCACGATCACAAGTCAGCTTCATGATGCCCGCGCTCCTGACGGGTAAGTCCTGTGGTTGTCCGTACTGGTTTTGTATTGCTCGGCCCGGCGAACCCGTAACGAACCCAGGTCGCGCGGGGCTTTCTTATTATTTGATTTTCTAAAACAACAGTTGTAGGAATGCTCCGCCGCGAACTGTCGATAAACGTCAACCGCGACACCTGCAAACCATTCCCTGTGCTCGCCTTAATCCCGCTGGGATTGGCTGCTACGAGGCGTGCAAACTCTGTCGGTTTACTGTCGAGCGGCGTCGTCAACGTGCGATTTGCTGTCGACAACACCGCATCCTGTTTTCGCCGCGATCAAACCATTCCCTCGGCACGCGTTTTTGCCGACATGCGAAGACAGGTTTTCCACAGGACGGGCGAAACGACTCATTCGGTCGTCGCACGCACCCTGGACGCTCCCTCGTTGCCATCCTCTTGGCAATTAGTTTCCGTTCTTGCTTCAATTCACGCGCGAATCAGTGCGGTCCGCAGCTCTTGCACAGTACGACGCACGTCAGGTTCGCGAGCCAGTAAATCCTCGATCTTGCGGCACGCGTGCAACACGGTCGTATGATCGCGCCCGCCAAAGTATTTTCCGACGGCCTCCAGGCTTTTGCCCGTGACTTGGCGGGCGACGTACATCGCCAGTGACCTGGCCAGGGAAATATTCTGTCGCCGCGACGGACCGCGCAGATCGGCAACCGTGAGCGCGAAGTGGCGGGCCGCCTGGGATGCTATCTGGCGCAACGTTGCCGCGCGATCGGCCGGCCGCTGTGCCAAATAAGCGAGCACGGCACGGCGATCAATTCTGTCGGCCGTTGTCCCGTGGATCGCGGCTCCCGTTGCCGTGTGGCTGCCGGTCGCCAGCTCATGCAACGCCCCGCTAAGTTCGGGAATGGAACAATCCAAGCGGGCGGCCAACAAGTCAATGGCCTCCTCGTCGATCGGCAACGTTCGTGACGCCGCCATGCGCGCCAACAGAACGCGTCGTACGGCAACGTCCGGCAGCGCGACGGGTACGACCAGACCCGCGATCAAACGTGCCTTCAGGGCGGGCATCAGTCCGGATACGCGCTCGAGCGGCACCCGCGAGGTGATGATTACCGGCAATCCGGCGTCGATCCGAGCATCGATCGTATGCAACAGTTCGATTTGCGCGGCTGCCTTTTCGGCCAAGGAGGAGATTTCGTCAATCACCAGCAGGTTGACCGTGCGGCGCATCTCGCGCCACGATAATACACGCCGCGAGTCCACGGCCGCGGAATACGAACGCGCCAAGTCAGCGCCACTTTCGACCAGCGCCGATGACTCATCTTCCGCCGCAGTCAGGTGCTGCGCCAGCCCCAGGACCAAGTGGGTTTTTCCCACCCCGCTCGGACCGCAAAGGACAAGCGGATTGTAGAGGCCGGTTCGACCCGCGCAAAACTCTGCGAGTGCGTGCTTTAAAAGCTGGTTTTCCGGTCCCCCGACGAACTCGCTGGCCCACGTGCTGCCGTTCGCGAAATCGAGCGCGAAACAGCCGTCGGTCAGGGTGGAAATGGGGGGAGCGCCGGGCACTGGAAAGGGGCCTGTTTTCCTAGGGAAAATCATGCGGGAAAAACAAGCCGTCAGTCTACCAAAATCGACCCCTCGCGGCGACCGCCTAAGGGGATTTTTTGCCCTAATTTGCCCTCTCGCAACTTATTGCAAACCTTGAGGATGCGATCACTCGCCTCGGTAATCTCGGCGCGGGTCGTTCCCCGCCCTAAACTGAACCGCAGAGCGCTTTGAAAAACGGTCTCGGAACAGCCCATTGCGACCAGTACGGGAGACGGCTCGGACGAGCCGCTAGCGCACGCCGAACCGGTAGAGCAACTGATCCCCGCCAGATCCAAGGCCATGACCAGTGCCTGGCGGTCCAGGCCCGGGAAGGAGACGTTGCTCGTATGCGGCAACCGTGCGGCCGCGGCGGCATTCACGATCAGATCTGGCCAACCGGCCCGGAGACTTGTTTCGAATTCGTCCCGCAAGTTCGCGAGGGTTGCTTGCGTGCTCTCCCGCACGGCATGCCATTCGGATAATGCCGTGCTCATCCCCACGGCCAACGCGACCGGTTCCGTGCCGGGCCGCAACCCTGCCTGCTGAAATCCGCCGAACTGCAACGGCTCGATGCGGGTGCCATGGCGCAGCACCAAGGCGCCAATCCCAGGGGGACCGTGAAACTTATGCGCGCTCAGCGACAGGGCAGAGACCCCCAAAGCCGCGAAATCTACCGAAATCTTTCCCACGGCTTGTACTGCATCGGTGTGCAGGGAGATCCCGCGTTCCATGCAGATCTGTGCGGCGCGGGCGACAGGCTGTAACGCGCCGGTTTCATTGTTGGCGAGCATCAGGCTGACGAAGCGGGTTGAAGACCGCAGCAATTCAGGCAACCGCGCGAGATCAACAATGCCGTCGCGCCCGACCGGCAACAATTCGATTTCCCAGCCGCGACGACGCAGTTCTTCGGCAGGCCCGGCGAGCGATGGGTGCTCGATCGCGGAAACGATCGCATGAGCCGGTTGCGCACCTGCCAGACCGAACAGAGCCAGGTTGTTGGCTTCTGTTCCGCCACTGGTAAAGATAACCCGATCCGCGGCGGCGCCGCTGCGCGCGCCCAGGAGCGCCGCAACCTCATCACGGGCGTCTTCTAGAATTTGCCGCGCTTTTTGCCCGCAGCGATGTTGGCTGGCGGGGTTCCCTCCTATTGATGAATAAGCAGTTGCCATAGCCTCCACAACCCGCGGTAGGATGGGAGCGGTGGCATTATGGTCAAGATAGATA
>CAMFLN010000154.1 GCA_945957305.1 uncultured Planctomycetaceae bacterium
GGCCCCGCGGAATTGGACGAGCGCGTGACTGCGGATCTGGCATTTTGGGGAAAGACGATCCCAGACGTCGGCATCGAGCCGCGCTAAAAGGAAACGCGCAGTGGTCAGATCATCATCTGGCCACCATTGGCATGGATCACCTGGCCGGACATGAAGCCGCCGCCCTCGCCAGCAAGAAAGAGGCATGTCTGCGCGATTTCGTGTGGCGTGCCAAAGCGGCCTAGCGGGATTTCGGCCGTGATGCGCGTGGGGTCCTGATGCCGGTATTGCGACCAGTTTCGTGTCGTATCGACGGGGCCGGGAGCGACAGTGTTCGCCGTTATTCCGTCTGCACCGAATTCGCGCGCGATCGCCTTGGTCAATCCATGCAGAGCGGATTTTGCTGTCGTCGAATGAGCGCGGTGGTTCACGTTGGCGAAGAATCCGGTGATGCCGCCAATATTGATAATTCGCCCGTGACGTTGTAGGCGCATTAGCGGAATGACATGGCGAGCGAGATAAAACGCCGAGTTGAGGTTCGTCCGCAGGATGTCGTCCCAGTCTTGTGGCGTGATGTCGAGAAATTTGACGTAGGGGCGACGACCGACATTGGATACCGCGATGTCCACGCGGCCGAACCTTTCGGACGCGATCTCCACCATCCGGGCGACATCCTCGTCTCGGGTCACATCCGCCAGACACGCAATCGCGGTGCCGCCAGCCTCTTCGATCTCTCTCGCAACACCTTCGAGCGTAGCGAGGTTGCTGTGTCCATTGACCACGACACTTGCCCCGGCCTTAGCAAACTCGAGTGCGATTGCGCGGCCGATATTGCGGCCCGAGCCGGTCACTATTGCGACGCGGCTGGCGAGCGGCTTGATCGGCTGCGAGAGACCGCGGTCCGTAACGTGCCCCATGTGGTCAGTTCTTCTAATTGCGAGCGAAGCCTATGTGCAAATTGCTTTAGCGAATGGAGACAGCAACTGCGACCAAAATGAACGTTGGAACGCGGCGAACGAGGCAATTTCTCCCTGTTCAGGCGGCGGTTCCCCTGCCGCATTTTATGTTGTAGTGGCGCTGCATCAACCGCGCGGCCGGAGAGCGATCATAATGTCCAGTCAAAGCAATATTTCGTCTAATTGGCAGGAGGTTCGCACAAAGCTCGATCAGGGTAGGCCCTTTAATACAATGCGTGGCACGCCGTACTACTCAGACGCTGTCTACCCCCAGTTTTCCAAGCAAGAATACGCGCGACGCTATGAAGCCATCCGAGCAAAGATGCGCGCGGAAAATCTCGACTGCGTGGTCGTGCCCGGCGGTCCAAGCCACTGGAGCTTCGGCGGAGGCATGCTGTGGCTTACTGGCCATTGGGAGTGGCACGCGTTGGCCTGCTATGTGGTGGTGCCGCTGTTTGGCGAACCCACGCTCGTCTACTCCATGGGTGGCACTCATTGTGAAGCGGTCCGGCGCGAGACCGCCGTGGCCTTGTCGGATGTCCGTGGCAGCCGGGGCGGCCGATATGCGGAAGTGGTCGCCGAGCGCGTCAAGGAGCTTGGTCTCGAGCGCGGCCGCATAGGTCTTCTGGAAATCGATCCGCGTCACGCCGATTACCTGCCGGTCAACCAGTACAACACGTTGCGGCAAATGCTGCCGGATTGCGAGTTGGTATTCACGCGCGGCTGGATTCACGAAGAGTGTGTCAGCATTTTACGTGATCGCTTGCGCAAAACATGACTACAGCTTTCATTCGCAGTCTTTTTCACCAGTGTGACCGCGGTCCGCGAAATCATGATCGTCAGATCAATTGTCCTGCGTGATAATTGGGTCGGGCACCGACAAACCGCGCCTGGGTTCATTGTTGCTCAAGTGCAACTGAGGCGAGTTCGCATGGACTGGCCGGCGTTCAGGCGTTGTGTACGGAGTTCCCGCTTGCTAACGATCAAGATCGGGGGCGGTCATGCGGGCTTGGCGAAAAGTCGTCAGCATTTTTGCGATTGTCGGCGTGCTGCTCCACGCCGCGGCAATCGCCCGTCATAATTCGATAGCACTCGAAGCCGGCCTGGATGCGGTAGCGCGAGCCGCTGCATTTGGGGAAATCTGCGATGGCGCCGCAGGTGCGGAGGACAAATCCTCCGGCAAATCACAAACCCCGCGCTGCCCGATCTGCGCCGGATTGGCCGGCACGCTCCTTGTGCCCTCGGCGCCGGATCTACATGTTCCGAGCGTCTTTCTTGTAAAGAAACACGTTATTGCTGCGGCCGATTCCAGCGTTCGCAAAGCATTCCCTTCTCGTCCTTTGGGACAGGGCCCACCGCTCGACGCCTGATTGCCACCTCGTGCCGTGACGCATTCTGCTCGGAATCGGTCCCGAGCCGATGCGCATGCCTTATGCGCCAATCATCGTAGAGCTACAAAAATGCCCGGATCCAATCAGCGCCGCAACCTTGCGCGCCAGAAGCTACGTCTGTCGATCTCCATCGCCTCCTTGAGTTGCGCATTCGCACTCGTCCAAACACTTGGCTCGGCGAAAGCACAAACGCAGCTGCCGCCGGTGCCGGTCGAGCCGCCGGTGCGGCAGCAGTCGACGGCGCCGCAGTTGCCACGGGCGCCTAAGGCCAAGGCAGCGAAACGGCGCGCACCCCCCGCTCGCCCTGTGACGGAGGAGCAAGCACGATCCCCAGAACCGCCTTTGACCCCACAGCAGGCCGCCGCATTGCCCCCCGGCGTGATCATCGCGCCCAATCAACCCATCAACTTCACCACGGCAGGCGCCGTCCAGGGTTATCGCGCGCTCACGGCGGTAAGCGCCACCAAGACCAACACACCGCTCGAGCAAATCCCGCAGAATATCGGCGTCATACCGCGCAGTGTGATCAACGATCAGGTTTCGACCACCGTCAGTGAAGCGCTGACGAACGTCAGCAATGTCCAGCCCGTGAATTCTCTCGTCATGGGTAATACGGACTTGTATCCGCTCAAGATACGCGGCTTCGGCGCTGAGCTTTGGCGTGACGGCATCGTCGTCCCATATGTTGCCGGGGATCGTGACGGCATCGTGAATGTCGAGCGCATCGAAGTCCTGAAGGGACCCAACGCTATCCTTTACGGCGGTGGTTCCGGCGCGCCGATCGGGGGCGCGGTCAATGTCGTTTCGAAACTGCCGACCGACAAAGCCAGCAGCGAATATGGAATCACGTTCGGCAGCGAGAAATACTGGAATCCGTATTTCGACATCAACCAGCCGCTGAATGCGGAGAAGACGGCGCTGTTTCGGTTCACGGGCGAATATACCGGCAACACAAGCTTCGTGAACGTCCTTGATTCGCAGCGATACAATCTCAACCCGACACTCACCCTGACCAACAAGTCGGATACGACTTTGACGATCCAGGCCAATGTATCGCGTCAGCAACAGCAGGCTTATCAGGGGCTTCCCGTTTACGGCACGCTTTTTGGAAATCTGCAGCTCAATCGGGACATGTTCATCGGACCGCCGAACATTCCGCAGAGTTATTCGAAAAGCAAAAGCGTCACTTTCACATTCGACCACCAGTTCGACAGCGTCTGGTCCGCGAACGTGAAGGCGAGGTGGAGTCAATCTGCCTTCGATCAATACTCGCAATCGATCTTCGGTTCGGATTGCTGCGGCGGGTTTCCGCTGCAACCGTTCGAGCCATTTTGGGGGCCTAACAACTGGATTCCTCAGAACATAGAACTGTACCAGCAGCAGCGGCAGTTCACGATCAATCCGAACCTGCAGGCGAAGTTCGTGCTGGGCCCGACCCGCAACACCTTCTTGCTGGGCGCCGACTACAGCAACGTGAAAGACCAGGGCTTCATGACTGGCGACACGCTCGGGGCGACCTGCGCGCTGACGGACCCGTTCTGTCCGGTACCGCTTCCGTTGGTCAACCTCGCTGATCCCGTCTACAAATATCCCTATAGCAACCCGAGTCCGGCCGCAGGCTCAGAGTTCCTGTCCTATTTCAACTTCAACAACACCTATCTGACCAAGGGTGTCTACGCGCAATTGCAGTCGACGATCTACGAGCGCGTGCATGTTCTGCTCGGCGGTCGCTATGCCAATCTCGACATCACCTACAACGAGACGGCGCCTCTCGCTTCACCCGGAGTTTATGTCACCGACGAGACCAAGTTCTTGCCGCGGGCCGGCGTGGTCGTCGATTTGATGCAGGGGTTCTCCGCTTTTGCCAGCTACAGCGAAGGCATGAAGTGGGCGGGATTCGTGCCGGTGGCGCGGCCTCTGCCTGAATACTCCAAGCAATCCGAGGGTGGCTTGAAGTTCAACTTCAACGGCCTCTTGTCTGGTACGCTCGCCGCCTTTGAAATCGAACGCCAGAACGTTCCGCTCGTGACAGGGCCCGGACAGGCCACCCTGACCGGACAACAGTCGCGCGGATACGAGGCGGACATTCTCTATCAGCCGACCCAGAACTGGAGCGTGCTGGCGAGTTACGCCTACACAGATGCCACCTTCTCGGACCCGGTTCGCTTCAACGGTTCGATCGCGCCCGCCGGCAATCAGTTGCCGGGAGTGCCGACTTACTCGGGCCGCCTTTGGGCGAACTACAAATTCGACCAGAGCTTTCTGCCCGGCTGGAGCATCGGCGCCGGGATCTACAAAGCGTCGAGCCAGTTCGTGGATCCGACAAATCAATGGATCACGCAGGGCTATTACACGGTCGATGCAAAGATCGGTTACGAAGACTCGCGTTACAGATTCATGGTGACGGCAAAGAACCTGACAGGCCAGGAATATTACACACCGTACACCTGGTTCGGCGGTCAGGTGGCTCCGGGCGCGCCACGCGCCTATTACGGGCAGTTCGCGATCAAGTTTAACTAGGGTGACGTCATGACGATCAGCCGTCGGACTATCAACAAGGGCGTCGCCGGCCTGCTGGTTACTCCGCTACTCGGGGCCGGCGGTTCGCCGGTCCTGGCGCAGTCGCCCGCGTCTCAAGAAGCTTCCGCGGCTCACGATATGTCCGCGATGCCGGTGCACTGGATGGGGAAAGAGCAGATCGCGTTTCTCATCTATCCGGAGTTCACTGCGCTCGACATGGTCGGTCCTCATTACATGATGACCAGTCTGATGGGCGCCAAGGTTCACGTCATCGCCAAGACCAAAGAGCCGGTGAAAAGCGATACGGGGCTGGTCTTGGTACCTTCGGTGACCTTCGAGGATTGCCCGCAGGATCTCGACATCATCTGCACGCCCGGCGGATCGCTCGGCACGCTCGCGGCGATGCAGGACGATGCGACGCTCGCCTTCCTCAAGGACCGCGGCAGCCGCGCGAAATTCGTGACATCGGTTTGCACCGGCTCCTTGTTGCTCGGTGCCGCCGGCTTGTTGCAGGGATACAAGGCCACTTCCCATTGGGTCACGAAAGACATGCTGTCGATCTTCGGCGCGATCCCGACCGATGGGCGTGTCGTGACCGACCGCAACCGGATCACGGGCGGTGGTGTGACCGCCGGCATCGATTTCGGTCTTACGCTGGTCGGCAAATTGCGCGATCAGCAATATGCCGAAGGGGTGCAACTGATTGCCGAATATGCCCCGGAGCCGCCGTTCAATGCCGGTACGCCGAAGACCGCGCCCGCGGAAATCAAGGGGCTGGTCGAGGGCATGTTCACCGATTTCATCAAGAGCGCGGAGGCGGTCGGGCGCGCTGCTTTTGCGAGATCGAAGTTTCTGTAACCTACGATGAGACCCAACCGCCACGAGGCCGTCAATTCACCGCGGGTGAATGCCCGTGTCGCGGATCGCAGGCTCCCCGTGGTCGCGATGCCGCCGTGGATGACGGCAGTCGCGGCCGCGCCGCATGGCGGCAAGATCGCGACGAATGCAGAGGTTTGCGGTTCCGCGGCGCCTCAGGCCGGCGACGGTCCCGCTCCGGCAAGGCTTGCCATCCCCGTGCTATCCGGCCGCGATATCCCGGTACGTTCTCGCTCCTGCCGAAGCATTCTGTGGCTGACGCTTGGCGCCTTCGTTTCCATCGCGGTGCATGGCGCGATCTTCGCCTATGCCCTGCTGAAATTCGATTCCTCGGTCGGGGCCGGCGGCGAGACGGTCGAGGCGATCAGCGTCGAACTCGTCACTGCTACGGCGCTGGAGGCCATCGACGTCGCGCCTTCAATCCAATCCGGCGGCGCGTCTCAGCCGGTCACGACTCGTGCTGGAGCCGAAGCGCCAGTCGATCAAGTGGAGGTTCAGCCTCAGACCGACAGCAGGAAGGCGGCACCGAGCGCAGCCGAGGAGGCTATCGTAAAGCCGGCTCCGCAGGACAGCTCCGAGCCTGAATTCCGCGCCGCCGAGAATATGTCGCAGCGCGAGAATTCGGTCGTCGCCGACCCGGTGCTATTTCCGGAGCACGACGACGCGCCGCAGAAGGAAGTCGAGAAGGAGAAGGGCAGGGCGCAGGCAGAGCAGCGCGCGCAGGAAGCGTTAATGGCAGGGCAGGCGATGTCCCGCGCCGTCGAGGCAAGTGAAGCAACGAGCGCCGCAGCGCCGGCGACGCATGGTGCCGTGATGCGCTACGCGATGATGGTCCGGGCGGCGCTGGGCGCGTCGCGCCCACCTTATACCGGCAAGCGCGGCCGAGTGGTTGTCAGTTTCGTCATCGATGAGGCGGGTAGTGCCTCCAATGTGAAGATTACCTCTTCCAGCGGCAACGAGCATCTCGATAACGTGTCAGCAGCTACAGTCCAGCGCATAGTCTTTCCGAAGCCATCATCTGAACTTACAGCCTCGCAGCGACAGTTCGTGGTGCCGTTTGACTTCAAGTAGGCCCAACTGGCTCCACCTGCGAAGTGAAAACCGAGACGGCCACCGAACGGGAACCTTTCCTGTGGCCGCCCGTTCTCGTCAGCCCTTTTCATCGAGCCTTCGTTGAC
>CAMFLN010000155.1 GCA_945957305.1 uncultured Planctomycetaceae bacterium
ACTCGACGAGCCGTGCTTGCTCGGCCCGATTGCGCTGATCGAACTGTTCGCGTGACTTGGGATTCAGCAGTTGCTCGACAACGTTGACGCTCCGCGAGGCGTCGAGAACGTGAATCGTCGGCCGGTGGTACGTCGGCGCGATCTTCACGGCTGTGTGCTTGGCGCTGGTGGTCGCGCCACCGATTAACAGCGGTGTTTGAAAGTTCTGCCGCTGCATCTCTCGCGCGACGTGTACCATCTCGTCCAGGCTCGGGGTGATCAGTCCCGAAAGCCCGATCAAGTCGACCCCTTCCTTGACGGCGGTTTCCAGGATTTGCTCGCAGGGGACCATGACCCCCAGGTCGAGAACTTCATAGTTGTTGCAACCGAGGACGACCCCCACGATGTTCTTGCCGATATCGTGCACGTCGCCTTTGACCGTGGCCAGCAGGATCTTGCCCCGCTTCTGCACGGCCTGGCCGCTGCGGGCTTTTTCTTCTTCCATAAACGGCAGCAAATAGGCGACTGCTCGTTTCATGACGCGGGCGCTTTTTACGACCTGCGGCAGGAACATTTTGCCCTGGCCGAACAGGTCGCCGACGATTTGCATGCCGGCCATGAGCGGCCCTTCGATGATCTCCAGGCAGCTCTGGTAGAGTTGCCGGGCTTCTTCGACGTCCTGTTCGATGTAGTCGGCCAGCCCTCGCACCAGCGCGTGCGACAGCCGCTCGTTGACATCGGCCTCGCGCCAGGAAAGGTCGGCGGTCGCCCGCTTGGCTCCCCCCTGTTTCACGGTTTCGGCAAATTCGATCAGCCGTTCCGTGGCGTCCGGGCGCCGATCGAACAGGACGTCTTCGACGCGCTCGAGCAACTCGGGTGGAATATCCTCGTACACAACTAGTTGGCCGGCGTTGACGATCCCCATGTCCAGGCCTGCCCGAATGGCGTGGTACAGGAAGGCGGCGTGCATGGCCTCGCGCACCGGCTCGTTGCCGCGGAAGGAGAAAGAGATGTTGCTGACGCCGCCCGAGATCTTGGCTCCGGGGCAAAGCCGCTTGATGTCGCGCGTGGCCTCGATGAAGTTGATCGCATAGCGGTTGTGCTCTTCGATGCCCGTGGCCACCGTAAGTATGTTAGGGTCGAAGATAATATCCGTGGGCGCGATGCCGACCTTCTCGGTGAGCAACCGATAGGCCCGCTGGCAGATGCGCACTTTGTCTTCCCGGGTCGTCGCCTGGCCTTGTTCGTCGAAGGCCATCACCACGACGGCCGCGCCGTAGCGATGCGCTAGGCGGGCGTAATGCAGGAACTGCTCCTCGCCCTCTTTGAGGCTGATTGAATTGACGATGGCCTTCCCCTGCACGCAGCGCAGGCCGGCCTCGATCACGGACCACTTCGAGCTGTCGACCATGATCGGCACGCGCGACACGTCATGATCGGATGCCAGCAGGTTCAGGAACCGCGTCATGGCCGCTTCGCCGTCAAGCATGGCTTCGTCCATGTTGACGTCGAGGATATTGGCTCCCCCTTCTACTTGACCGCGAGCCACGGCGACCGCGTCTTCGAATTGCCCGGCGAGCACCATGCGCGCGAATTTCTTCGAGCCGGTCACGTTCGTGCGCTCGCCGATCATCGTGAAATTACTGTCCGGGCGCAGAGTCAACGGTTCCAGCCCGCTCAAGCGAGTCAGCGCCGGGATCTTGGGCCGCTTTCGCGACGGCTTGTCACTGACGGCCTGCGCAATCGCCCGAATGTGTGGCGGCGTGGTGCCGCAGCAGCCCCCCACCAGGTTCAGCCAACCGTTGCTGGCGTATTCGGCCAGCGTGCGGGCCATTTGCTCGGGAGTTTCGTCAAAGCCGCCAAAGGCGTTAGGCAACCCGGCGTTCGGATAACAGCTGACGTACACCGGCGCGATGCGTGACAACTCCTCCAGGTAGGGGCGCATGTGTTCGGGCCCCAGCGCGCAGTTGATACCGACGCTGAGCAAATTGGCGTGCGAGATCGACGTCCAGGCAGCCTCGATCGTTTGTGCGGAAAGTGTGCGGCCTCCTTGGAAAATCGTCATCGAGGCCATCACCGGCAACCGCACGTCGTGATCGACAAAATACTTGTCGATGGCGAACAAGCAGGCTTTCAGCACCAAGGTGTCGAACGCCGTCTCGGGCAACAGAATGTCGACTCCCGCGTCGACCAGCGCCGCTACCTGGTCATAGTACATGTCGACCATCTGCTCGAAGGTGGCGGGCCGATAGGCGGGATCGTCGACATTGCCAGCCACCGAAAGCTGCGCCTTGGTCGGGCCGATCGAGCCGGCCACGAACCGCGGTCGCTGAGGCGTCCGCGCATTCATCCAATCAACCGCCCGGCGCGCACAGCCCACGGCGGCAACATTGATGTCGCGGACATAGGCTTCGAGCCCATAGTCGGCCATCGAGATCAAGTTCGCGTTGAACGTATTGGTCTCGATGATGTCGGCCCCCGCCTCGAGATACTGGCGATGGATCGCTTCGATCGTCTCGGGCTGGGTGATCGACAGCAGATCGTTGCACCCCTGCAGATTGGGAAACGGGTGATCGGCGAACTGTTCCCCCCGAAATTGCTGCTCACCGAACTTGAACGTCTGGATCATCGTCCCCATGGCGCCGTCCAGCACCAGGATCCGCTCGTCCAGCAGCCGTTCAAGAATCTCGCGCGTATGGGGTTGATTGGCGATGGCCATAGTGTTCGTGCCGAATTGGGAAGGGAGAACTGGGAAACGGGGAGGTCTGTCAACGGCAAGGTGCTAGCGGTCGGCGTATGGCCGCCCGTGCAGAAAGTCCTTCGGGGGCCGCGACCGTATTAATGCCGCTAGCAGAATGAAGATCAGTCAACGGAAAACTAAACGACGTGTCGCCGAACCTTTAAATCTCCCATGTCGGCCCCGCGGGAGCAAGCCGTGGCCTGTCACCAATTGTCAGGGGGACGCATTGTTTGGAGGTGAGCACAAGCTGGTCGACTGCCAGCCACCCCGACGCTGGCAGGTTGCCGGGGCTCGCACGAGCCTGGGGAGACCCGCACAAATTGCCCCTAGCGCAGCAATGCGACAGGGCTCAAGATCGCTATATCCCGAACCGATAGAACCTTCGGGATACTACCCTCCGCCCGAACCGAGATCAGGGCCGGAACAGAGACCGGGGCATTCCCAGCAACCGCCAACACCCAACTGTGGGCCGTATGGAACAACCAATTCTTGCGACTGAAGGGGGGCCGGCGCTCAGTTTGCCGACTCCTGCTAGCGCTCACGGACAGCATGTGCTGCTGCGCGTGCCCGACTGCACGACGCGACTGCAAACCGCTCCTCGTACCCTGGGATCGCAGCATTCGCTGGCGGCGATCGTGCAATTGATCTCCGCAAGCGTGCGGGGCATGGTCAGTGGTTGGAGCCGCCCGCGTCTCCTGGTGCTGTGCTCGCTGGGGGTCGTGATGATTACGACGGCCGTGGCCTTGGCGGCCGTGTCGCGCAATAGCAGCGACGCGAACCATGCGGATAGCGCGGGAAAGAATGATCGCCTGCCCATTTCCACATTCGCCGGCAGTTCAAGCACCTGGACCACCACGGAACCGGTGTCTAGCGCGGCGGCAAGTCTCGACGAAGCACCTCCTTTCAACGCGGCAAGCACGGGCCAGGCGACGTCGAATCGGCCGGCTAAAGTTGCCGGCGCCGTCAGCTCAGGTTCGTCAGCGGCAGGGACGAGTGACCAGCCGCGCAAGCCGACGGTCGGATGCGCCCACATCGAACAACGAATCGATCGAGTCCCTTTGCAGTACTAAAGGTTCGATGAGCAGTATCAACAAAGCGTTTATCGCGGCATATCAGAAGAGCGCGGCACAACCGTCCGCGCCGAGCAAGGCGGGACCGCGGCCCCATTTCGTGCCGCCGGCAGCCACGACTCAGCCGGCGGTCGAGTCGCCGCGCCCCGTGGAGAGCGTTGCGCCCCCGGCGGTAACGCCCCCACCGGTGCCGTCGGCTGTCGAAGCCCCCGTGGTCGTTCTTCCGCAGCCGGCAACGCTCGCGCCGCCCCGGCCCATTACGGTTGTCGAACATGCGCATGTCGGCGTGCGCGCGCCGCATGCCAACTTCGCGGCCTCGCAGCGTCCCGCGGCGCCGGTCAATGCGCCGCTGCCGCCGTTGGAACCCGCCGCGGTAAGTTCGCGTCCCGTGATTTTGCCGATGAGCGGTTCGAGTCCGTCATGGCGTCCCGTCTTCGAAGTGGGAGCATTCACCTGGCCTGAGCTAACGGACGTCTTGCTGCAGGCGGCTGCCTTGCAATTTCGTGCCGCGGCCCTGGATTTGATCGAGGCGAGCCGTCGCCATCGCAAAGTCATCGCGGTGACGGCCGCGCGGCGAGGCGAAGGTTGCACGATGGTGACGATGGCTTTGGCCAAAGCTTTGGCCGAACAACAGCAACGCGTGATCCTGGTGGACGCCCATTTTGACGCACCCAGCCTGGCCGACAATTTGGGGCTGGCGACGCAAGTCGGTTGGGAAGATACCTTGTCGGGCGAAAAGCCGCTGGCCGAGGCGCTCGTCGAGTCGCTGGAAGATCGCTTGATCGTATTGCCATGGCGACAGGCGGCCGCGCCCGATTGGCGGCTGAGCGTTTCGCGCCTGAAGCAATCGTTCGACGAACTGCGGCGGCACTGCGACATCGTGCTGATCGACGCCGGACCCTTCGGTGACATCAAGGATCGGCGCCATTTGCTCTCCTGGGCGGCCCCGTGCCGCGTCGATCGTGCCCTGGTGGTGCGCGATCTGCGGACCACAACCGACGACGAGACGACGGATATCGAACGCCGTTTGCACGGCTGCGGCATCGCCCAGTGGAATTTCGTCGAAAACTTCGCGGCTTAGTCAGCCACCAATCTCTTTTGCCAGGCCAGCATTATGTACGAAGCTTTTTGGCAGTTGCAGGGCAAACCCTTTGCGCACCATTGCGACGCACGCGCTTACTATCCTGCCGAGACGCATCAGAGTGCACTGCTGAAGCTGCGCTACACGATTGAGAATCGCCGCGGCGCGGCCCTGTTGGTCGGGCCGTCGGGCGGGGGGAAGACGCTCTTGATCCGCCTCTTGGCCGAGCAGCTGGACGAATCATGCCGACCGCTCGTGCATATGGTCTTTCCCCAGATGCCGGCGGTCGATTTATTGGCCTATGTCGCGGCGGAACTCGGCACGACGCCTGATGCCGCGCCGGGCGATCACACGATCGACGCCAGCGTGCGGCGAATCCAACGCCGATTGACCGAGGTCGCCCAACAGGGGCGTCACGTCGTGCTGGCGATTGACGAGGCCCATCTGCTCGATGGCCCGCGGGCTTTTGAAGCCCTGCGTTTATTGTTGAACTTCGAGACGGATGCCGGCGCGGCGTTGTCGATCCTGCTCATCGGGCAATCGGAGTTGGTACCGATGATTTCGCGAATGCCACAATGGGAAGAGCGGCTGGCCGTCAAATGCGTGCTGCGACCCCTGACTCTCGAAGAGACCATGGCCTACATTCAACATCGCCTGGCCGTGGCCGGCTGCGAACGGACGATCTTCGCTCCCGCAGCGGTCGAATTATTGCACGAAATCACGCATGGCATCCCGCGTCAGATCAACCGCCTTTGTGATCTGGCCCTACTAATCGGCTTTGCCGAAGAGTGCCGCTCCATCGGTGTCGAGCAAATCAAAGCCGTGGGGCAGGAATTGATCCCCGTCGCCGCCTGAAACGGACGCACCTCGGGGCAGCGCTCACGCGAAAAACGCGACCACAACGCCCGATTCTGCTGCCCGACATGCTATCCGCGATAGCATCCACCCACGAGAGTCGCGGCACTGCTCTTGTCGCAGCGTGGTGGCCACGGCTAGCCTACGCAGCGGCTGGCCGAGGCAGGTTGTTGCCGGCCGCACGTTGGGAAGGAGGACGCGCAGGATGCGACGCGCCCTATTTCTGCTGGGCTTGGCTGTGGCACTCGTGTGGTGCACGACGCAAGGCGCGGTTGCCGAGGAAGCGCCACGCGCGCGGCGATGGCCCGTGTTGAGCGCCAACTTCCTGGCGGATTTGCCCAATGTCGTGGCGCCCACGGGCGGAGGGAAGCAACTTTGGGGAGACGAGATCTTTTGCGGCCAGTGGCGGATTCAGCGCCATGTGCTCACCGGTCACTATCGCTTGCTCGATCCCGACGACGTGCGCCACAGCTGGGGCAACCTGGAAACGTGCCGCAGGACCTTGGACGATCTGCGCCGCCGCGGTGCGATCGAGCCCACGCACGCGACTGTCGTGATCGTGCTGCATGGCCTGGCCGGCAGTCGTCAGCAGATGAGCCCGCTGGCGGAATTTATCGCCGAGCAAAGTGGCTGGACCGTGCTGAACGTGACGTATCCCAGCACCCGCGCCGCGGTCGGAGACCACGCCGCGGCGCTCCGCTCGATCGTGGCGAATCTCGACGACGCGCAGGAAATTCATTTCGTGGCGCACAGTTTGGGAAACCTGGTGGTGCGCCATTACCTGGCCGATCATGCGGCGGCGCACCAGGGGCGCATGGATCCGCGGATTCGCCGCTTCGTGATGTTGGGCCCGCCGAATCACGGTTCGCGCGTGGCGCAAACGTTGTCGGGGAATCTGATCTTCGACAACACCTTGGGAATGTCAGCCCAACAGTTGGCGCACCGGTGGGAGGAACTGGCGCCGCACCTGGCGGTGCCGGCGTGCGAGTTTGGCATAATTGCCGGCGGCAAGGGAAACAGCGTGGGATTCAACCCATTGCTGGGCGGGGATGACGACGGCACCGTCGCGGTGTCGGAAACGAAACTCAGTGGCGCCACCGATTTCGCCTTGGTCGACGTGCTGCATTCGTCGATGATGAACGATCCCCAGGTGCAGGAATTCACGCTGCGCTTCT
>CAMFLN010000156.1 GCA_945957305.1 uncultured Planctomycetaceae bacterium
CGTCACCGGGACGCCCGGCCTGAATCGCAACGACATCCATTTGATGCGTGCGGCGCGCCGGCATGGCATCGAGACCGCGACCGTCATGCTGTCCTGGGACAACTTGTCCAGTAAGGGCTACATGGGAGCTGTCCCGGACAACCTTTTCGTGTGGAGCGATTTGATGGCCAGCGAGGCCGTCAAGTATCACAACTATCCGCAAGACCGGATTCGTTGGTGTGGCGCCGCTCAGTTCGACTTGTACCACGGAATTCGTGACCGCTTTGACCGCCAGGAATGGCGTCGCAAGCACGGCGTTCCTGAAGGACGCCCCTTGATCGTCTACGGCACGATCAACCCGGCGCTGATTCCGCACGAATACAACATGCTCAAGCAGATTTTCGACGCTCTGCGATCGAGCGCTTTCAAAGTGAAGCCTTACCTGTGGGTCCGGCTGCATCCACAGGTCGTACGGGGCTATTACGCTCAATCCCTCGAACCGTACAAGGCCATGGGGGGTCCGGACGCGTTCGTCGAAGAGCCCCCGGTGCAATCCGACAAGCTCCCCTGGGACTTGCCCAAGGCGGACGCCGAACACCTGGCACAATTGATGGCCGCCGCAGATATCGTGGTGACGCCCAATTCGACCTTGAGCATCGACGCAGCCTGCGCCGGCACGCCGATTATCAATGTCTTCTTCGACGGCGAAGAACCGATCATGCCGGAGCTCTCCGCCAAGCGCTTCATGTTCTACACGCATTACGCACACATACTCTCGACGGGCGGAATCGCGAAGGCGATGACCATCGACGACTTTGTCCGCATGGCAAAGGGATACATCGAGAACCAGGAACTCGATCGCGCGGGGCGCGAGGGGATTCTCCGCCAGCAAATGAATCGCCTGGACGGCCAGGCCGGGGCCCGCACCGCCGAGCAATTGTGGGACCTTGCCGTACGATGCCAAAAACGTGGTGGCACACAGCGCCACTGAGTTACCCGGCGCTGCGTAAAACCTGCCGCCCCACGTCTCTGTAATTTCCGTCGCCTAGCTCTCTCGCATGCCACGCACGATCATCCTGACAGGCTCCGAGCTGCGGCATTCGTACCTGCGCAAGGCGATTGCGCTCAGCCCTCTTATCGACGTGCCGCTCAGCTACTGCGAAGGGCTCGAACAGAGCCTCTCGCGAACGATCGACACCGCTGCCGTCGGCGCCGACCTGCAAAGCGCTCATATCACCGGCCGAACGCTCAGCGAGCAGGACTTTTTCGAGCCCTTTGTCGCGTTGACCGAAGATCGGTCACACCCCGATTACATTCCCAAGGGAACAATCAACGAGCCCCAGCACGTCGAGCGGATCACCGCGCTCGCTCCGGACCTGCTCGTGGCGTATGGCTGTTCGCTGATCAAAAGCGAGCTCGTCAACACCTTCGCGGGCCGGTTCCTCAATCTGCACTTGGGTCTATCCCCGTACTATCGCGGCTCGGGCACGAATTTCTGGCCGCTCGTGAATGGCGAGCCGGAATACGTCGGCGCCACGTTCATGTATTTGGATGCCGGCGTCGACACGGGCAAAGTCATTCACCAATTGCGGGCGCGCATTTTCCCCGGCGACACGCCGCACCAGATCGGCAACCGGCTGATTGCCGACGCCGGCCGCGCGTATCGCGCCCTGATCGAAAACTTCGACCACGTCGTCGACCTGGCGCCGATTCCGAAACCCGCCGGCAGCCGCTATTATCGCCGGCGCGACTTCACGCCCGAGGCAACGCAAAAGCTGTACGAGGTATTTGCGGACGGGCTGGTGGATCGTTACCTGACTGAGTATGCGGAGCGTGTGGCGCGCGTGCCGATCCTGGAAAACCCCGCACTCGCCGAGGCACGATTGGCATGAAGTTCATCATGTACCATTACGTGCGTCCCCCCTGCCCCGAGCTGCCCTATTTTCGTTACCTCGAGCTGGCGGAATTTCGCCGGCAGCTCGACTACTTCGGCCAGGAATACGGCTTTGTCAGTCTCGACGATTTTCGCTCCGTAATCGACGGCGACAGCCCCAGCGTCCCCGGCGTGGTGCTCACCTTCGACGACGGCGTCACCGATCATTACGAGCATGTGCTGCCGGAACTCGAACGCCGCGGGTTGTGGGGCATTTTCTACGTGCCGACCGGCATGTACCGGCGTCGCAAGCTGCTCGATGTGCACCGCATCCACTGCCTGCTGGGCCGTTACGGCGGGCCGCAGATGATCCAAGTCTTGCGCGACATGCTCACCGACGAAATGCTGTCCCATTCCCACGTCGATGAATTCCGCAATTTGACCTACGCCCGACAGTCCAACGACGAGTCGACCACGGAATTCAAGCGGCTCTTGAACTACTACATCTCATACGAATACCGCGAGCAAACCCTCGACGAGCTCATGCGGCGGTTCTTTTGCGAAGATGAACTCGTGGACCAGTACTACGTCTCGCCAGCTGGATTGGGCGAGATGCAGGATCGCGGCATGATCATCGGCGGGCATAGCGTCAGCCATCCCGTCTTCAGCAAGCTGGAGGATGACGACCAGCGCCGCGAAATCTTCGACTGTTTTGACTTTCTCGAGCAGGCCACCGGCGGCTTGAACCTGCCCACGTTTTGCTATCCCTACGGCGGTTTTCATTCGTTCACCGCCACGACCGAAAACCTGTTGACCGAATACGGCTGTCGCTTTTCGCTGAATGTCGAAGCACGCGATGCCGCGACCAGCGATTTCCGAGCACGTCCCCAGGCGCTGCCGCGTTACGATTGCAACGCCTTTCCGCACGGCCAAAGCCGGCTGCAGTGCGCCTAGCAGCGGCGCACGTTAACGAAACCTAACTTCATCGCCCCGCACACGAGACTGTTCCCATGCGCGTCCTTGTCACTGGTTCCAGCGGCCTGATTGGCTCCGAAGCGGTCAAGTTCTTCGATGCCCTCGGTTTCGACATTTCGGGCGTCGACAACAATATGCGGGCCGATTTCTTCGGTCCCAAGGGGGACACGACTTGGAACCGCGATCGTCTCACCTCGAAATGCCGGCGCTTCCAGCATCACGAGCTGGACATTCGCGACCGCGCGGCTGTCGACGCCTTGCTGAAGGCGGGCAAGTACGAACTCGTGATTCACGCCGCGGCACAGCCCAGCCATGACCTAGCCGCGCAACGCCCGTTTGACGACTTCGACGTGAATGCCGTCGGCACGCTGAACATGCTCGAAGCCTGCCGCCGTCATTCGCCGGATGCCGTGTTCATTCACATGAGCACCAACAAGGTCTACGGCGACGGCCCGAATTTCATCAAGCTGAAAGAACTGGAAACGCGCTGGGATTATGACGATCCCCGCTACGAACATGGCATCGCCGAGGACTTCTCGATCGATCGTACTCTGCATTCGCTGTTCGGCGCGTCAAAGGTCGCGGGCGACGTGTTGGCCCAGGAGTACGGCAAGTACTTCGGCATGAAGACCGGGGTGTTTCGTGGCGGCTGCTTGACCGGGCCTTCGCACTCGGGGGTCGAGCTGCACGGATTTTTGAATTACCTGGTGCTGGTCGCCTTGGCCGAGCGCCCTTACACGATTTTTGGCTACAAAGGCAAACAGGTCCGCGACCAGATTCACAGCCACGACGTGATCAACGCCTTTTGGAATTTTGCCCAAAACCCGCGGCCGGGCGAAGTTTATAATCTCGGTGGCGGGCGCGACAACGCGGCCAGTGTCATCGAATGCATCGACATGATCGAGAAAGTGAGCGGCAAGCGACCGCAGCTGACCTATAGCGATACCAATCGCATTGGCGACCACATCTGCTATTACTCGGACCTGCGCAAGATGCGTGCACATTTTCCAAATTGGGATCTGACGTACAGCCTGGATCAGATCGTCGAGGAAATGGTCGCGACCGTGCAGCAGCAACAGCGCACCTAGCGGCGGTTTGAATTTCGCACAAAAACGCACTTAGAAAGATTTCGCCGGGAGCGAGATATGGCATACGTCAATGCCGAGGCGGCACAAGTCTCGGGCGAATCGATCGGCTTTAGCTTCGGCGCCAACTGGAAGCGATTCCTGACGGCCGTTGACGAGCCAATCATCGGCAATGCCGTCGAGAGTTTCGTAAACTTCACACGTCTACCAAGGCTGGATGGGCTCGATTTTCTCGATCTGGGCTGCGGCAGCGGCCTGAGCAGCCTGGTAGCGCTACGTCTCGGCGCGAAGCGCGTTCGCTCGATCGATATCGATCCGCACTCGATCGATTGCGCACACAAGTTGCGTGACACCCAGAAAATCGACCCGCAGCGCTGGCAGATCGAGCAAGGTTCGGTCCTGGATAAATCGTTCCTCGAGTCTCTCGGCCGCTTCGGCTATGTACACTCCTGGGGAGTGCTGCATCACACCGGCGATATGTGGCGCGCGATCAGCAATGTGGTCGAGGCTAACGTCGGCCCGGGCAGTTATTTTCATCTCGCGCTGTATAACACGACGCCCACGTCGCAGCGCTGGTTGAAGGTGAAACGGCTCTGCAACAAGTCGCCGCATGTTTTGTTTCCGTTGCTGACGCGCGGTTACACGGCCTTGCTGCTGGGCCGCATGGCCACGCGCTTTCAGTCGCCGTTTCGCTATCTGCGCGAGTACAAGCGCGCACGCGGCATGAGCCTGATTCGCGACATGGACGATTGGTTCGGCGGGCTGCCCTATGAGCACTCGACCCCCGATGAAACGATCGATTTCCTAGGCGAGCGAGGATTGCAGCTGACACGCATGAAATCGACGCGCTCGAATGGTTGTAATGAGTTCCTCTTTCGCGCCACGGGAGCGCCTGTTGCCAGCAACTAATCGCATTTTGTTCGTCTCCTGGGGAGTTCCTCCCTCGGTGACCGGTTCGGCGGCGATCGTCGAAAATCTCTCGCACCAGTTTCAGCCCGGCGAAATGGCGTTGGCCGGCCAGGCCTGGGTGGGCGCGGAGAAATACCACCGCTCGCCCGAGTTGCCGCCGCTGCATTATCTGAATCGTGAGCAAACCTGGCCTAGGCGTGGCCAGCGGTACGTGCGTTGGATGCGCTGGCTGACTGTGCGCCGCGTCGCCCGGCAGATCGCTGCGCTCGCGCGCCAGGGAAAGTTCGACGTCATCCTGGGCGTATTTCCTAACGAATTCTTTCTCTACACGGCGTACCTGGCCGCACAGGATGTGGGGATCCCGTTCTATCCCTTCATGCACAACACGTATATCGAGAACCGCACCGGCATGGCCGAACGCTTTGCCCGCTGGCTCGAGCCGCGGATCTTTCGCGATTCGCCGGTCGTCTTCGTGGCCAACGAAGGGATGCGCGAACATTACGAACCGCTCTACCCAGGCATTCGCTTCGAATCGATCGTCCACACGTTCAACGAGCCGATCCCCGAATTCGCCCCCCCGCCAGAGCCGCGCACCCCGCTACGGCTGGCCTTTCAAGGGAATTTGAACGAATCAAATATCGACGCCGCCCGGCGCCTGGCCGAGATCGTCAACCGCCGAGAAGACTACATCCTGACGACGTATTCGGGGACGCCTGACTGGTTCTTTGCCAAAGTGGGCGTCAGCGGTCCGCGGATCAGGCACACGAGCGTGCCTTACGACCAGGTAGCGACGGCGCTACGCGAGCACGACATCTTGCTGCTCCCGCATGGTTTGACTGGCGGGCTGAGCCAGGTCGAATACGACACCATCTTTCCTACGCGCACCGTGCCGAACTTGCTCTCCGGCCGGCCGATCCTGGCCCATTCGCCGCCGAACTGCAGCTTCACCCGCTGGCTGCGCCGGCACGACTGTGCCGAAGTCATCGACCAACCCGACCCCGTGGCGTTGGAAAACGCCATTGAGCGGCTGCGCCACGACGCATCGCGCCGCGCCGAATTGGTGCGCAAGGGTCTGGACATCGTGAAGATGTTCCACGCTCCTGTCGTGGCCGGAAAACTCAAACGCATCATCGCCGAGACCATGCATCACAACAGCAAGCATGGCCAGGCCGCGTCGTCTGCTGCAACGGCCGGCAGCCGACATTCTGAGCCAACCGCGACGCGGGAGCGGTCCGGCTGATATGTGCGGCATCTGCGGTATTGCCTTTCGCGACCCTCGTCGGCAGCCCGACGCTGCGCTGTTGCGCAACATGGCGCTCACGATGCGCCACCGTGGCCCTGATGACGATGGCGTCGAGGTTTTCGGCCAGGCTGGTCTCGCCTTCCGCAGGTTGGCCATCATCGACCTCTCGTCGGCCGGGCATCAGCCGATGTCGAACGAAGACGGCACGGTGTGGATCGTTTTCAACGGCGAGATCTATAACTTCCAGGAATTGCACGCCGACCTGCAGAGCAGGCATCAGTTTCGCTCGCGCTCGGATACCGAGGTGCTAGTACACCTGTACGAAGAGCGCGGCGCGGCCATGGTCGACGAGCTCGACGGCATGTTCGGCCTATGCATTCTGGACCTGAAGCGCCGTTCGCTGCTGCTGGCACGCGACCCGTTCGGAATCAAGCCGCTGTACTACGCGCTCGACGACCGACGGCTGGTTTTCGGTTCTGAGATCAAACCGCTGTTGGCCAGTGGCGAAGTCTCGCGCGAGATCGACCGCTCGGCCCTGAACGATTATTTCGATTTCCACTGGATTCCCGCGCCGCGGTCGATCTTCAAGGACATCCGCAAATTGCCGCCGGCGCATACTTTGGAACTCGACCTGGACTCGTGGCAGTCGCGCGAGCGTCGCTACTGGAGACCGCAATATGCACCGCAGCAGGGACGGTCGCTCGACGATTGGGCGGACGAAGCTGACGCCGTGCTGGAACGCTCTGTACGCAGCCAACTGGTGGCTGACGTGCCGCTCGGACTTTTTCTCAGCGGCGGCATCGACTCCACGC
>CAMFLN010000157.1 GCA_945957305.1 uncultured Planctomycetaceae bacterium
GGTCTACTGAATGCATTGCACGCCAATGGTTATTCCATCGTCGATCACGATCCCGATTACGTCGTGGTGGGAGAAGGGCGCACGATGACGATGGAGACCGTCGAGGCGGCCGTGCAAATGATCGTCGCCGGGGCCAAGCTCGTGGCCACCAACTTGGACCCGAATTGCCCTACGCAGCACGGCTTGCGTCCGGGCTGCGGCGCCATTGTCGCCATGTTGGAAGCGGCCACCGGGGTCAAGGCCTTCAGCGTCGGTAAGCCCAGCCCGGTCATGATGCGCGCCGCGCGCAAAGAACTTGGCCTGCGCGCCGAGGAGATCACTATGGTCGGCGACACGATGGAAACCGATATCCTGGGCGGAGTCCAGCTGGGCTATCGCACGGTCCTTGTCTTGTCGGGCGGCACGCGGCGCGAGGACCTGGTCCACTACGCCTATCGCCCCGACATCGTGGCCGACTCGATTGCCGACATCAGCCTCGACGACGTGCTCGAACCCGAGATGGCGGCCTAACCGTCTGTTCAAAAATTCAACAGACTGCGCGGTGGTATGAATGCGGTCCCGCATTCTTCAACAGGCTGTTAAGTCGCGTAGCGCGAGTACCGCGACTCAATCGTCCTCATCGTCGTCTTCGTCTTCTTCTTCATCCTCAGCGTCGGCCTTGGCGAGCGCGTCGCCGGCGCGATACATAAAACGCCCCAAGAGCCGCGCGTCGATCATAATCACGGCGGCAAACAGCGGAGCGCCGAAGATGGCCGTCACCAGCGGCAGCCAGCGAGAGCCGAGCCACGTCACGCCCCACCAGGCGCCTGTGACCAGGGCCGCCTCGGCGTTGACCAAGACCCACCCGGCGAAGCAGGTCGCAATCATGCGCAGGCCGGTCCAACTGACGACGGCCCAAAACGCTCCTTGCTCGAACGCAGACAACAGCATCGCCGGAAACATGACGAGGAACACCGCGACACCGGCCAGCTTTGACCAGCCGGCCGCCGTGGCGATCTCAGGCGGTATCGCTCCCAACATGGTGCGGTACGTGAGATAACCCAGCGACGCGGCGGCCGCTAAAGGAAACATGACGTCCAGCGTGCGCCAGATCCCCTCGTGCAGTTCTGCTTCATGCCAGTCCGTAACTTCGTCATTTCCGCCAGCGGTTTCGCGCACGATCGAAACCACACAGCCGGATGCAAAAGCGAGCATCAATAGCCAAACGATCGCCCCCATCGCGATCGTGCCGGTAACCTTCAGCCCGACGCCGTATCCGGCCAGCGGTCCGCTTGCGCCCGCCAATTCCGAAGCAAGGCTCAAGCCATAGGCAGCCAGTCCGTTGGCAAATGCCGACAGGATCGTGAGCGTCATCCAGCGGCTGCGCGTTTCGAGGTACCAGGGAAAACTGAAGACCCCCGACCAGAACCATAACGCCGTCGGCGGCGGGGGGGGCGGAATGGCATCTTCGAAGAGAGGATCGATCTTGGGCTCGACCGAGATGAGCGTGGCCAAAGGATTCGGGGGAGGCTCGGCGTCGAGACGATACTCGCCCGCCGGGGGCAGCGGCTTCTTCACGACTTCCGGGCGGGGTTGCGTGACCAGCACCGGCTTGAAGCAATCCGGGCAGCGCACGTGCTTGCCGATCAAGTCGCTGCGCGGATGCAATCGCGCTCCGCAAACGCCGCAGACGACCAACACCGTGGGTGGCCGCTCGACCGGTTGGTCGCTCTCGCTGAGCCTGTACTCGCTGCCGGCCCCTTCGCTTCGCGCGGCGTGAACCGCTTCGGCCGAGTTGGCCGTCACCCGCACTGCCACGCCGCAATCGGGGCAACGCACCCGCTTGCCGACGAGTTCGCGCCGCGGGTGCAACCGCGCCCCGCAGGTGGGGCACACAACCAGCACAAAGGGTTCCCCGGGTTGGCTCTGTTCCATTGCCAGCACCTGCCAATGAGGGAGCAACAAATCGTTCGCCGCTCTGCTGTCAATCATCGCCGCTGCCAGGCGAAAAGGCCAGCGCTCACAGGGCAAAATGGGGTCACCAAAACAGACACAGGGACTTAGGATCAGGCGCTGATTGCCCACAATTGGCCGGGACCGTGGCGGCGTGTTATTCTGGCGTGCGGTCCTGTGAAGTGTCCCGCCTTGCTCCCCCGCCCTCGGATTTCTCATGCGCTCGGTCGTGCTGTTTGCCTGGCTCGTGACATCTGCCGCCGCAGCGGCGGTGCGCGCCGACGAAGTGGCGACCGCCGGAGACAAGTTGTGGAGTGATTCGGTCGTTACGACTTTCGAGAATCGCTGCTTGTCATGTCATAACGGGCGCGAGGCGAAAGGGAATTTCTCACTCGCGACGCGTGAGGCCGCGCTTGCCGGCGGAGAAAGCGGCAGCGCGATCGTGCCCGGCAAGCCGGATGAAAGCTTGCTGCTGGGCTATATCTCTGGCGACGCGCCGGAAATGCCTAAGAGCGGCCCCGCGCTGTCGAACGCCGAGGTCGAGGCCATACGTCAGTGGATTGCCGCCGGCGCCCCGTGGCCGGTCGAGAAAGTACTTTCCGACAAAAGTAAATCGGGGCCGTGGTGGTCGCTGGCTCCACTCGTGCGCCCGGCGGTGCCGCAGATTCCGTCCGACTGGGTGCGCACCCCGATTGATGCATTCATTCTGGCCAGGCAGCAAGAACACCAATTGCATCATGCGGCAGAGGCCGATCGGCGCACCTTGTTGCGCCGGTTGACGTTCGACCTGCACGGGCTCCCCCCAACGCCTGAAGAAGTCGATGCGTTCGTGGCCGACCAGCGCGCCGATGCCTACGAACAGCTTGTCGAGCGTCTGCTGGCTTCGCCGCGATACGGTGAGCGTTGGGGGCGTTATTGGCTGGACATCGTTCACTACGGCGAGTCGCACGGCTACGACAAAGACAAACCACGCAACAACGCCTGGCCCTATCGCGACTACGTGATCGCGGCCTTCAACACGGACAAGCCGTATTCACGCTTTGTTTTGGAGCAACTCGCCGGCGACGTGCTTTTTCCCGAAGATCCCCAGGCCAAGATTGCGACCGGTTTTGTCGCCGCTGGGCCGTGGGACTTCGTCGGCCATTCCGAACTGCGCGAAGGAACGGTCGACAAGGAAATCGCACGCTCGAACGATCGCGATGACATGGTGATGACGACCATGTCGACCTTTGTCAGCATGACAGTGCATTGCGCCCGCTGTCACGATCACAAGTTCGATCCGATTGCGCAAGAGGACTATTACCGCCTGCAGGCTGTGTTTGCCGGTGTCGATCGGGCCGACCAAACGTACTTCGATGCCGAGACCGTGCGCGAACGCGAAGCGGTCGAAGCCGAACGCGCGGTAGTGGCGGCCGAGGCGGCGCAGCTGGCCGAGCGCCGTGCAGCACTGACCAGCCCGGAGCTCCAGGCGATCGACGCGCGCATTATGTCGATCGCCGAACAACTGGCGACGATGCCCGACCCGTTCGCGCCAGTCGAAGGCGCGGCCAGCCCCAGCAACGGCTATCACAGCGAGATTGCGGCCCAAGCCGAGGCGACGAAGTGGGTCCAGATCGACCTGGGGACTGCGCTCCCCATCGACGTGGTGCGGCTGGTGCCGGCGCGGCCGACCGATTTCGCCGACACGCCGGGCTTTGGGTTTCCCGTGCGTTTTCGTGTGGCGGTTTCCGACGACCCGACTTTTGTGACACCGGTCGTGATCAGTGACCAGTCAAAACAGGACGTGCCCAATCCCGGTCGCCGACCATGGTCCATCGCGGTCGGGCAGCGCTCGGCAAGATACGTCCGCGTCACCGCCGAAAAGTTGTGGCCGCGCACGAACGATTTCGTCTTCTCCCTGGCCGAGCTGCAGGTCGAGTCGGGCGGAAGAAATGTGGCCGCCGGCGCAGGCGTGACAGCGCTCGATTCGATTGAGGGGGGCCGATGGAGCGCCAGGCATCTGGTCGATGGCTTTAGCAGTCGCGGACCGCTCCCTGACGTTGCGGCGCCGTCGGCCGCCGCAGCACAGCACATACGCGAGGGACTGGAACAGGAGCTAACCGATCGGCAGCGCGAGCGCGCAAAGGTTGCCGAGGCGCTGGTGCCACAAGAACTCAACGAACAAATCGCGGCCGTGGCCAAGAAGCTCACAGATCTGGACGAACGCTTGGAGAAGCTGAGGCCAGGAAAGCAGGTCTATGCGCTCAAATCGCACGAACCACGCTCGATTCACCTGCTGCGCCGCGGCGATGTCAAGAGCCCCGCCGAACAGGTCAGCGCGGGGGCCCTGGCCTGCCTGCCGAATATGCCACATGAGTTCACCTTGTCAGACGCACAGCTCGAAGGGACGCGACGCGCGGCTTTGGCGCAGTGGATCGTCGATCCGGCCAACGTGCTGACGCGGCGGTCGATTGTGAATCGCGTCTGGCAATATCATTTCGGAGCAGGATTGGTCGATACACCCAACGACTTTGGCCGCATGGGGGCGCTGCCATCGCATCCGGAACTACTGGATTGGTTGGCCGTGGAATTCCTGGAGCGCGGCGAGTCTCTCAAGGCGTTGCATCGGCTGATTGTCACCAGCAGCGTCTACCGGCAATCTTCGGCGCACGATGGTGATAATGCGCGCATTGACGCTGCGAATCGCTTTCTCTGGCGACAGAATCGACGCCGCCTGGATGCAGAAGGCGTGCGCGACTGCATTCTGGCTGTCAGTGGCAAGCTCGATTTGACGATGGGCGGACCATCGGTGCGGCAATTCAACTTCAAAGACGACCATTCGCCGATCTATGACTACGCGCGATTTGATGTCGATGATCCGGCGGCCTACCGCCGCAGCGTGTATCGCTTCATCGTGCGCAGCGTGCCGGACCCGCTGATGGAATCGCTGGATTGCGCCGATCCGTCGTTGTTGACTCCCAAGCGGAACTCGACGCTGACGGCGCTGCAGGCGCTATCCATGTTGAACAATGCGCTGTTTGTCCGCCAGTCGGAACACTTTGCCGATCGGCTGCGCGGACTGTCCGCCGATCCGCACGAGCAGATTCGCGCGGCATACCGGTTGGCCCTAGCCCGCGGCCCCAGTGGCGATGAAGAAGACGCGCTTGTCGGCTTCGCGGCCACACACGGCCTGGCCAATGCCTGCCGGCTTATTTTCAACACCAACGAATTCGTGTTCGTGGATTGATCGACGGCACCCTTAGCGTGCCAATCGCCCCCCGGGCCCCTACCCACGGCCAATCGTCGCCGCCGGCCGATTTCACCGCGGCAAATGCCAGCCAGACCGCGCGCGACGCGGGGAATGCCCCACAAACTTCTTGACACATTTATTTAGTTTCTCTAAATATTAAGACATGACGCCTATCGAAGGGGAACAACTGCGCGGCCATCTCTCGTCGCTGATCCTGGCGACGCTCGAAGCAGGCACAGCCCACGGCTGGGAAATCTGGACCCGGCTCGAAGCGGCCGGCGACGGGGCGCTGCGCTTGAAGGAGGGGTCCCTGTACCCGGCCTTGTATCGCTTGGAACAAGAGGGACTGATCGCCGCGCGGTGGGAGTCGCAGACGAGCGGGCGGCGCGGGCCGCGGCGGCGGATTTATCGCTTGACGAGGAAGGGGCGGCGCCGCTTGGCCGCAGCACGCGGCGAGTGGCGGCAGTTCGTCAGCGTTATCGGCGGATTACTCGGAGGCGTCACATGATCGAACTGCGTAAGCAAGTAGAACGAATTGTGCGTCCGCTCCGCGCCAGTAGCCATCGCAAGAATCGTATGCGCGAAGAGCTGCTCGTGCACCTGGGCGAATTGTACGAACAAGAACGGGCCGCACATCCCGACAACGAGTCGGCAGCTCTGGCGACGGCCTTGGAACGGTTCGGCGATCCCGCCGCACTGCGTGCCGAGTTGCAAGCGACCGTGCCGGCTGTCGAACGTGGATTGACGCTGCCGATCCCATTTCTCGGGCCGATGAAGCGCTTCACCCGCCAACCCGGGGAAACGACGCTCGACTTTATTCGCCGCACGGCCGTGTGGGCCACATTGATCAATGCCCTGGTATGGCTGCTCTTCGTGCTGTTTTGTGCGACCTTCTTGCGGCAGGCGCGGGCGAACGATGCTTCGTCCGGAGGAATTCTTACTTTGATCGGCGTCTATGTCGTCATGTTCCCGCTCTTGACGTACGGACCGCAGCTCTTGTGCGAACGAACCTGGTTCGAGTGGCAGAAGCGTGTCGGCGCCGTTGGCGCCGCTCGGACGCGCGCCATGGGACGAGCGGCGGTTTTCCTGTCGGCGTTGCTGGTCGTTTATGGGGCGTTCACCGCCTTGTTCCTCATGTTGTTGAGCCGCGCCATCACCTACCCGCTAGTCAATAACTTCTGGTTTTGGACCATCGTTCTCATCGCGGGGGCCGCCGGCCTGCCGTTCGGGTTGTTGCAAATCCGCGCCGTGCAAAGCTGGGAACGTTGGGATGGTTTAGTCATCGACGAATCGTCCCGTGTCCCTCGCGCCGCTTGACTAGTCACACGGGCCAAATGTGTCCCCTAGGCGGACCGGCAATTCTCTGCTGGCCGTCCTTCCCTGGCCGCTGCCGAGGTGGCCCCCGACTGGGTGCCAGTGGTATAATCCAGCGGGCAATTCAACAGGGCCGGTGGTCCCGGAACAGCACGGCACGCAGAGATGAGCAGCAAGCGGCAAGATATCGACCAGGTGCTGAAGAATTGGAAGTACGAGCCCGGCGAGGTAGTCGCCCGGCTGGTGCGCGCCGGCGACGGCCGGCAGGTGCTGCAAATGCGCATCGACCTGGGCGTGCTGCAGCTGGAAACGACCAGCCGCCCCGATGGCGCTCGTCCCGGCGGGGCCGAGACGTATTTCGACTATCTGCTCGGCCTAGCCGTGCATG